>JAHEEJ010000118.1 GCA_024640705.1 Deltaproteobacteria bacterium | reverse complement strand
GTCGACGACGCGTTGGCCGCCTTCGAGCGCGCCCTCGAAAAGGATCCGGACTCCGCCTACATCCACCGCAAGCTGGCGATGGGCCTGATTCGAGCGGGCCGGCCCGCAGAGTCTCTCGTGCACGCAGAGCGCGCGTTGGAGATCGACCCGAACGATCCGCTGACCCGCGTTTTCGTGGGACAGCTGTATCGGATGCAGCGCAACGTTGCGGCTGCTGAGCTGGTGCTGCTCGACGAGTCGGGTGTGCCGATCAGCCAGGATGCCGGCGTTCTGCTCTATCAGCTGTATATGGAGGCCGATCGGGGCGAGCAGGCCATCGATCTCGCGCTGTGGTTGGTCGATGTCGTCGACGACCCGATCTACGCGTACGCGGCGCTCGCCAAGGCCTACGATCTGGCGGGGCAGTTCGATAAGGCCGAAGCGTCACTGCGCAAGGCTCTGGAGATCGACCCGGACAATCTGCAGATCTATTCGCAACTCGCGCGGTCTGCGCGGACGCGTGGGGAAGCGGACGCCGAACGCGCGATCTACGGCGAAATCCTCGAGCTGCACCCCCATCACCACGATACCTTGATGAAGCTCGCCGACGTGCAGTTGGGCGAGAACGATACCGAAGGCGCGCTTCGGACCCTCAAAGAGATCGAGGCGAACTATCCCAACGACATGCGCTCGGTGGTGCGGTTGGGATTCCTCTATTACGAGAACGAGAATTTCCCCGAATCCGCCAGCCGCTTCGAGACCTTCCTCGCGAGCGAGCCCGGAGACGACGAGGTTCGCTTCTTCCTCGGGATCGTGCGTCGCCGGATGGGAGAAGATGCCGCGGCCATCGAAGTCTTTTCCGCGATCCCAGAAGGAAGCGAACACTCTGCCGAAGCGCATACGCAGCTGGCGGTTCTCTTCGAGCGGAAGGGAGATTTCGCACGCGCGTTGGAAGAGATCGAACGGGCCGTCGCCGCGAAGCCGACCCGTCCTCGCGAACTCTACTATGCGACGCTGCGCGCCAAGGCCGGAGACTTCGATGGGGCCGTCGCTTATCTCGAGGGGTTGCTGCTCAAGGATCCCGACGATGACGAGCTCCTTTTCAACCTGGGCGTCGTCTTCAGTGAAGCGAAGCGCACGCAGGAAGCGCTCGCATACATGGAGCGCGCGATCGAGCAGAACCCGAACAACGCGAGCGCGCTCAATTACGTCGGTTACACCTGGGCGGAGCGAGGCGACAATCTCGATCAAGCCGAGGACTACATCGTGCGCGCTCTCGACCTCAGGCCCGACGACGGATTCATCATCGACAGTCTCGGTTGGGTGTACTACATGCGCGCGCGCCCGCTCTTCGACACGGGGAGAAACGAAGAGGCGAAGAAATACCTCGACCGGGCGCTGAAGGAACTCTTGCGCGCCCAGGAACTCACCGGCGGCGACCCGGTCGTCTCGGAGCACCTCGGTGATACCTACCTGCTGCTCGATCAGAAGGATCGCGCCCTGCAGAATTACCGGGAAGCCGTCGATCTGACGCCTCGAGAGGGCGAGCAGCCCGATCTGCTCGAGAAGCTCGAGGCTCTCCAACGCGAGATCGAGTAGGCGTGAAACGCATCGCTGTTGGTGCCGCGCTGCTCTGCTGGGCGACCGCCTGCGCAACGCCCATTTCATTTCAGCCCTTGCCCGCTGGCGACCCTCGACCGGATCAGTTGCTCGAAGACTGGGCCGAACTCGCGAGCCAGCGGCAGCGGCTGCGCGGGCTCGCGCGGCTCGCGGTCGACGGGTACGACGGATCGGTCCAGCTTCGCGGCAAGCAACTCGTGGTGCTGGAGCGGCCGTCGCGTCTGCGGGTGGAAATTCTCGGCTTCCTCAATCAATCGCTCGCGGTGATCGCCACCGACGGCGAGAGCTTCGAGGTGTACCGCGCAGACAGCCAGAGTTACGAAACCGGCGAGGTCGACGAGCACCTGCTGTGGAAAGAAGCCGGGATCGACCTGAGCCCCGGCGAGGCGGTGGCGGTTTTGCTGGGGGTTCCGATCTCCGAGACGCCGCCCGCGCCCGCGAGCGCGGTTCTCGATGCGGACGGGCGGATTCGCATCGATCTGGCCGATGCCGAGGGAGCCGTCGTTCAGCGGGTGACCTTCGATCCGGCCGGGCATCTTCGCGTGTTCGAGGTTCTCGACGATTCGGGTGCCGTCGACTGGGCCGCGCAATTCGACGCGTATCGCGATGTCGGCGGTTCGGCCTTCGCGCATTCGATCGAGGTCGACGTTCGCTCGGGGATGACGCACGCGGAAATCTCGTTTCGCAATGTCGAACTGAATCCCGATCTGCCAGCCGAGATGTTTCGTTTGTTTCCGGTCGGTGGAGGCGGTCCGCCGAGTGCGGATGCGGACCGCCGATGAACGCGATCGCCCGATCGCCCGCCAGACTTCGTGCGTCTGAACGGGAGACCTGCGTGTGATCGACGTCCGAACGGAAGAGGTGCTTCAGGGCGCCCTCGATCGGTTGATCGTCGCATCCGGCGGGCTCGGAGCAACGGCGGCCGTTCGTTGCGAAGGGCTCGGATCCTGGACCGGCGCGAGTGGCTCGCTCGATCTGGAGCGACAGACCGCGATGCCTTCGGATGCGCGCTTTCCCATCTACAGCATCACCAAGAGCGTGATCGCGGTTTGTGTACTCCGGCTCGCAGAGTTGCGCGCACTCGCGCTCGACGAGCCGATTTCGCGGTGGGTGGCAGGCCTGCCTTTTGGTGACGACGTCTCGTTGCGGCGGCTGCTCAATCACACGGCCGGTGTTCCCAATTACAGCACTCTTCCCGAACAGATCGCCGCCTTGAAAGCTTCTCCGGGCGAGGCCTGGACGTTCGAGCAATTCGTCGAGCACAGCTGCCAGCGCGGACTCGATTTCTCACCCGGCGAGGGTTGGTGCTATTCGAACACCGGCTATGCGCTACTCAAGCGCGCCGTCGAACTCGCCAATGCGACGAGCTTTGCAGAAGCCGTGCAACAGCACGTTGCGGGTCCGCTCGGCCACACCGCCACCGAAGTCGTGGAGGGCCGCGCTGCGTTCGAAAAACTCGCACCGGGCTTCGGCCGCGAATTCAACCGCGACGCCGAGCTGGAAGACGTTCGCTTCGTCTACGACCCGGGTTGGGTCGCGCACGGACTCGTTTCGTCCACTGCGGCGGAGATCGTCGAGTTCTACCAGGCGCTCTTCGGCGGCAAACTCGTGCAGCGCGCGTCGCTCGCGGAAATGACGCAGCTGGTGCGGGTGCCGGGCGATCACCCGCCCGCGGTTTCACCGAGTTACGGACTCGGGCTGATGAGTGATCCCGCTGGAATCTACGGGCCCGACTACAGCCACGGCGGTGGAGGTCCCGGCTACAGCCTCTACGCGGGATGTCATCTCGATTTCAGCGGTCGCCGGGTTTCGGCCGCGGTCTTCTGCAACACCGACGAAATGAATGCCGAACAATTGTGGTACGGCGTGCTCGCGGCCCTCCATCCGGAACTTGGAGAGACCCTGGCACTCATCTGAATGGGTCGAATTGCCCACAGGGGCAAAGGATCAGGTGGGGGCTCCGTTGCGCCGATTATGGCGGTGTGTCGGAGTCCAAGGGCAAACGGATCAAACTGGGTCAGATGCTGGTCGCCGCGGGCGCGATCGAGCCCGTTCAGCTCACGAAGGCGCTCGAGGAACAAAAGCGCAACGGCGGGCTGCTCGGGATGGCATTGGTGCGGCTGGGGTTCGTCGATGAACGCGCCATCGTGCGCGCTCTTGCCAGCCAGCTGAATCTCCCGGTCGTACAACTCAGGGGCAAACAGATCAGCTCCGAGGTACTCGAGCTGGTGTCCGTCGATCTCGTCGAGAAGCACCGCTGCCTTCCGTTGCTCATCAACGGCGAGGGCGACTCGCGGGTGCTGTACCTCGGCATGGAGGATCCCTCCGATCCCGACGTCGTTGCCGAAATCTGCACGCTCGTCGGCATGAATGTCCAGGCGGTGTTGGTCGCTCCCGCAGACCTCAATGATGGAATCTTTCGCCACTACGAATGCGCGGGTTTTGGAACGCAGCCGCTGCCCGATTCGTTGCCGCAGCCCGTGTCGCCAGCGCTGCAAAGCTCGGCGTTTGCTCCCGGGATGCATTCGATCGATCCGAACGCGGACGACATGGAACCGACATGCCTCGATGATTTTGGCCCCGAGCCGTCGTTCGTGGGACTGGACGAGTTGGGCTCCGAGGAACCGGACGGTCCGCTCGAGTTCGAGGATTCGCCGGCTCTCGCGCCCGATCAGCCGACCGACAAGTCCAAGGGTGCCAGCGCCTCGAGCGACGCGCTGCTCAGAGCCATCGCACAGCTACTCGTCGAGAAGGGTGTCTTTACCCGCGAAGAACTCGTCAAACAGTTGAGGGCGATGTCCAAACCCATCGGCGGTGCTTGACACCCCAGCACGCCAGCGGCACCCTGCGGCGCCTACTGCAGATTAGGGAGAAATGATGCGTCTCGAATACGGCTTCGAGCTTTCCAAAGTCGAAGTTCCTCGCTTCTCGGTCGAAGCCGTGGAGGGCATCGGCAAGCTCTTCACGTTGGCAGCCCTGATCCTCAACGTCCTCGAGACCAAGGAACAGGTCGAGATCGTCTTCCACGGCCTCAATCCCGAGGATCCCGAGACGAAGATCGCCGCCTTCAAGGAGATCGTCAGCGGCTCCGAGGCCGGCGGCAATTTGCGCTACCGCCCCGGTTCGGGGGGGCGGGTTCCCGGCTCGTCCAGCTCTTTTCGCTGGATCGTGGTGAGCCGCTGAATTTGCGTCAACCCGCGATCCCCGAGGTTCGAAACCGACGGCGCTGAATTCGGCGCGCCCGCCAAGCCCATCACCCGCAGTGCTCCGCCGAGCCCGGCTGCGGCGTTGACGGTCATCGCGGAGTTCTTATAGTCACCCCCCCGGGCCCGGTGTCTGCGAACCGATCGATGGGGAGCGGTGACTACCACGAGAGCGCGTTGCGGCGGATGGGGCCGTTGGATCTGATCTCAACGATGAATGCGATGGGGTGGGCCAGGTGATCGAGTCAAAGGGACTCACCAAGCGCTACGGCGATCTCGTGGCGGTAGCGGACATCGACTTCTCGATCGCGAGAGGCGAGGTGGTCGGATTTCTGGGCCCCAACGGGGCCGGCAAGACGACCACGATGCGAATGCTCACGGGGTTTCTGCCTCCTACGGACGGGACTGCGTTGATCGCGGGGCACGACATCTTCAGCGATCCGATCGCCGCTCGACGCGCAATCGGTTATCTCCCCGAAACACCGCCGCTGTATCCGGAGATGAGGGTCGAGTCCTTTCTCGCGTATGTCGCGAAAATCAAGGACGTACCGCGCGCAGAGAGGGGAGCGGCCGTCGATCGCGCGATCGCGCGCACGGCGCTGACCGACGTCAGGCGGCAGGTCATCGGCACCTTGTCCAAGGGGTTCCGGCAGCGCGTGGGACTCGCGCAGGCCATCGTCCACAATCCGCCGGTGTTGATCCTCGACGAGCCGACCGCGGGGCTCGACCCGCTCCAGATCCGCGAGATTCGCGCCCTGATCGCCGAACTGACGGCGCCGTCCCAGGGCGATACCCAACAGACCGTGATCCTCTCGACCCACATTCTCGCCGAGGTGGACGCGATCTGCCGCCGCGTGATCTTGATCAATCAGGGGCGAAAGGTGGTCGACGCGCCCCTGTCGGAACTCACGACTGGGGGTCGAACGCTGGATCAGATCTTCACCGAGCACACGGCTCGCGACGCTGCGTTTTCAATGGAAGGTGGCATTGCGTCCAAGCCGGGGAGTGCGCCGTGAGGCACGTCGCTTCGGTAGCGGGGCGCGAGTTGCGCTCACTGTTCGTGTCGCCGATCGCCTACGGGGTGCTGAGCCTGTTCGCCGTGCTCGCCGGGATGTTCTTCATCCTCGATCTGAGCTGGTTCGAGCAGGCCCTGCTCCAGCTCCAGCAGTATCCGGACCAGCTCGCCGAACTCAATCTCAACGACCTGCTGCTCCACGAGTTCTACGGTTCGATTTCGGTGGTCCTGCTCTTTTTGATCCCCGGCATCACGATGGGTGTGTACACGTCCGAGAAGGCGAATGGAACCGAAGAATTGCTGCTCACGAGTCCGCTCACGATCTGGGACATCGTGCTCGGCAAATTTGCGGCGGGCGCGATCTTCATCGCAGCGATGGTTGGGATCGTGGGCCTCTTCGCGAGCGTGCTGTTCATCTACGGCGACCCTGAAGTCGGCAAGACCAGCTCGGGTCTACTCGGACTGCTTCTCACCGGTTGGACCTACGTGGCGATCGGCGGCCTCGCTTCTGCGATCACCCGCAGCCAGATCGTCGCGTTCCTGATTACGCTCGTGGTGTTGGTGACGCTCCTGTTGCTGCCTGGTATCGCGGAATTCGGCATTGCGGGCAGCGGTTCGGGCGTCGCCGCGATGCTTCGTTGGCTCTCGGTGCAGCTCCATTTCGATCCGCTGCTCAACGGCCTCGTGGACACCGCGGATCTCGCCTACTTCGCCGTCATGATCGGCAGCTTTTTGGTCATCACGAAGGCGGCCGTGGAGTCGGTGCGATGGCGATGACGAGGGGCGCGCGCTGATGTCTGCTTTGCTCGGAGCACTCGGCCTGGTTGCGGTCCTCTTCGCCCTGGCGGGTTTCTTCATGGCCTTGACGGGGGCGGCTCCGCTCGGCTGGAGCGTTCTCCACGGGGTGATCGGTTTCGCGCTGTTGGGCGCCGCCGCGTTGATCAACCTCGATGGATTGCGCGAACGGATGACTTCCGGCGAAGCCCGCCGCGCGAGCAAATACGGTTCGAGTTCGCTGATCTCGGCGCTGCTGGTGATCGCGATTCTCGGCATGGGTGGCTACCTCGCCAACCGCTACCCCGTGCGCTTCGACTGGAGCGAGCAGGGCGTTCACTCGTTGTCGGACCAGACCCTGAAAGTCTTGTCGACGCTCGAACAGGATGTCGAAGTCCTCGCGCTCTATCGCAGGATGGATTGGGAGCCGGTTCGCGAACAGCTCGACCGCTACGCGTACGCGAGTGAGCGATTCAAGATCATCGAAATCGCCGACCCCAACGAGAAGCCAGATCTGCTCGATCGCTACGGACTCACACCCGAGCAACTGGGTCAGGGCATCGTCCATCTCCGGTACGAGGGCGAGTCGGTCAACGTCGAGCAGCCGACGGAAGAGACCCTGACCAACGCGCTCGTGAAGCTCACCCGCACGGGTGACAAGACCGTCTACTTCCTGGAAGGCCACGGCGAGAATCCGATCGACGGCGAAAAGGGCGCGGCCGAAGAGGGCTATCAACAGGCCGCCGAAGCGCTGCGCAACGAAAACTACAAGGTCGAGAAGCTGTTGCTCGCCGCCAAGAGTGACGTTCCCGAGGATGCCGATGTGGTCGTCATCGCGGGTGCGTCGCGTCTGATGCTCGCGGAAGAACGGGACGCCCTCGACCGCTACATCGAGCGCGGGGGCGCAGTGCTGGCCCTGGTCGACCCGCGGGTCCGCACGGACCTGGTTTCGACGCTCGCCAAATGGGGCGTCGAGCTCGGGGATGACATCGTGGTCGATCGGGAGTTGGCGGTCTTCGGTCGCGCGACGACGCCCTTTGCAGGCCAGTACGCGCCGAATCACCCGATCACACGCGACCTGACCGAGTACACGATGTTTCACGTGGTGCGCAGCGTGAAGCCGATTGCCGGTGCGGAAGATCGCCTGACCGAGATCGTTCTCACCGGGCGCGAATCGTGGGCGGAACGCGACCTCGATCTGTTCTTTGCCGAGGGCCGGGCCGAATTCGACGGCGGGGATCTGATGGGACCGGTGCCGATCGCGGTGGCGGGAACCGCCGTCCTGGAAGGCGCGGATGATGCGTCGCAGGAAGCGCGGATCGCGGTGTTTGGCGACGCGGACTTTGCGACCAACCAGATACTCGGCAGCTACCAGAACCGCGATCTCTTCGTGAATACCGTCAACTGGCTGCTCGGTGACGTCGAGGCGATCTCGGTTCGACCGAATCGTTCACGCGCCTCGCAACTCCAGATGAGTGCCTCGCAGAAGCGGGCCGTTCAGATTCTCGCTTTGTTCGCGATCCCCGAGATCCTCGCCGTGGCGGGCGTCTACATCTGGTGGACGCGCCGCCAGACTGCCAGGCGATGAACCCGAAGACGACCGCGATACTCTTCGCGATCGCCGCCGCGCTTGCAGCCTTCGTCTACTTCTACGAGATCAAGGGCGAACAAGCGCGCGTGGAAGCGAAGGCCGCCGAGAAGCGGCTCTTTCCCGATGTAGAGCAGACGGAAATCACGTCGATCTCGCTGCGCGTTTCGGATGCTCCCGAGATCCGCCTCGAGCGTCGCGACGGCCATTGGCGGATCGTGGCGCCGATCGATTTTGCAGCCGACACGTTTGCGGCCGACGGAATCGCGAGCGCGATCACCCAGCTGATGAGCGAATCGGTCATCGAAGATCCCCAGCCGCTCGACGCCTACGGCTTCCGCACAGAAGGCGCGGAGGTTCGCTTCGCGGTCGGCGAGCTCGAAAAGACCCTGCGCATCGGGAGTGCGACGCCTGTCGGTTCGAACTCCTACGCGTTGGTGGGCGGTGACGATCGCGTCTACACCGTGGCCTCGTATCAGTTCTCGCCGTTCAAAAAATCAGCGGAGGAATTTCGAGACAGGCGCGTTCTCGATTTCGACTCGGCTGCCGTCCAGCGGGCTGCGATCAGTTGGCCCGGGGCGGAGGTCGTCGTCGAGCGAAGTGACGAGGGCTGGCAGATGGTTGAGCCGGTTCAGGCTCTCGCCGATGCGGACGCGGTCGACAGTCTGCTGATGAGCCTGTCGCTGCTGCGGGCATCGGGTTTCGTCGACGATCCCATCTCCGAGGAGGAGGCGGGCTTCGTGCCGCCGCAGTTCGCGGTCGAGCTCGAACTGGCGCGCAAGGCCGGGGATCCGGATGCTGCGATCGCGCGCTTTGCGGTCGGTGGCGTGGATGAGAGTGGGTCCCAGCGATTCGTTCGAGGGGCTACAGCGTCGCTCTACCTGATTTCGCAAGAGAGCCTCGACGGTTTTCCGCGCAGGGTGGTCGAGTATCGGGATCGTCAGCTCGCGAAGTTTGCGGCCGAAGAGGCTCGGCGCATCGAACTGGGTTTCCACACGGCTAGCGGCGAGACGGTCGCGGTCAGTGTCCGTCTCGAAGACGGCGGTTGGGTGTCGAACGCGGATCCCGTTCGATCCGAAAAACTGGTCGACCTGGTGGATGCGCTCTCGGATCTGCGCGCCCACGACATCATCGCCGAAGAGTTCGGACCCACAGAGCTGCAGGCAATGGGGCTCGACCCCGCGAGGGTCGTGCTGCAGGTGTACGGCGAGGGTGACTCCGCCGAGCGCCTCGCCGAGATCCAGCTCGGTGTCGTCTTCGGTGACGGAATCACCGCGCGCATTGCCGGGCGTGAAACCATCTTCCTGATCGCCAAAGCCCTCGCCGAAGCGATCCCCGCGGATCTCGACGACTATCGGGAACGCTTCGTCGCGCAACCCGAATCGGCGATCGACGAGTAGGGCTGCGCTTCTATACGCCCTCTGTGGCGATCATCCGGGTTTGCGCTGCGCGCATCCGGATGGCTTTCGCATCTCGGTATTCCGGCGAGTTCCACCACTGCCTGGCGCGTTCGAGGCTCGAAAATTCGAGCACGACGATCCTCTCGGGCGCCCAGTCGCCTTCGAGACTCTCGATCGCGCCGCCGCGTGCAATGAATCTCCCGCCGTACGCTTCGAGGGACGCGGGAACGAGGCTCTTGTAGTTCTCGTACGCTTCCGGGTCGCGCACTTCGATTTCTACGATCACGAATGCGGGCATATCGATCTCCCCACTTGTGTTTCGCGCGGTGGGCT
>JAHEEJ010000440.1 GCA_024640705.1 Deltaproteobacteria bacterium | reverse complement strand
CCAACAGGCCGCTCCGCCGTCGATCGCCTCGGGGCGGCGTCCGGGCTATCCTCCCGGGTCTGCAAATTTTCGGAGAATCCATGGCGCTGGCGACATCAGATTTCAAGAACGGCCTCAAGATCGAGATCGACGGGGAGCCGTACACGATCGTTTATTTTCAACACGTCAAACCCGGCAAGGGCGGCGCCTTTGTGCGGACCAAGATCAAGAACCTGAGAAATGGGAAGGTTGTCGAGAAGACCTTTCGTGCGGGCGAGAAGGTCGGCGAGCCGGATATCGAAGACCGCAAGATGCAGTATCTCTACGCCGACGCCGAATCGCTGATCTTCATGGACACGTCGACCTACGATCAGATTCCCTTTACCCAGGAGCAGGTTGGCGACGCGCGAAAATACCTGACGGAGAATCTCGACGTCGACGTGCTCTTCTGGAACGGAAAGCCGATCAACATCGACCTGCCTCCCTTCATCGAGTCGCCGATCGTCAAATGCGATCCCGGGATGAAGGGGGACACCGCGCAGGGCGGTACCAAGCCCGCCACCGTCGAGACCGGAGCCGTCGTGCTGGTGCCGCTCTTCCTCAAGGAGGGCGAGCGCATCCGGATCGATACCCGCTCCGGCGAATACGTCGAGCGAGTTGGCTGAACCGCGGCCCACGACCGGGCTCGACGCTCGCCCGCGCCCGAAGCGCGCGCTGGTCTTCTCGGGCGGAGGTGCGCGGGGCGCCTATGAAGCGGGGGTGATCCACTACCTGCTGGGCGAACTTCCGAAGCGGCTCGGACACCCGATCGCCTTCGACATCCTCAGCGGCACCTCGGTGGGTGCGGTTCACGCCTGCTTCCTCGCGGCAACCGCTGAACTCGACGGAATCCGCGGCAGCCGCCTCGTCGAATTCTGGAAGCAGATGCGGATCGAGGAAATCCTCCCGCTCTCTGCGAGCGACCTGCTGAGCCTGCCGCGAAAGCTGCTCGGCATTCGACGAACCGTCGAAGCGTTTCGCGAGGGGAAGGCGCCAGAGCGGCTCTATGGGCTGCTCAACACCGAGCCCCTCGAACAACTGGTGGTTCGCACGATCCCGTGGCGCGGCATCCGCGACAACATCCGCCGCGGACACGTCGAAGCGATCTGTGTCGCTGCCACCCAGGTTGCGAGCGGCCGGGTGGCGATCTTCATCGAAAACCGCGACCGCACGCTGCCGAGCTGGACGCGGGATCCGATGGTCGTCCCGCGCCCCACGCGAATGCTGCCCGCGCATGCTCTGGCGTCCGCTGCCATCCCCCTGCTCTTCCCCGCGGTGCGCATCGGCCGAACCTATTACGCGGACGGCGGACTCCGCCTCAACACGCCGCTCGCACCCGCGATCCGGATGGGTGCGGATCGCGTGTTGGTCGTGGCTTTGCGCCAGGACATCAGGAAGGCGCACAAGATTGCCACCGACACCAGCCACATCGAGGACTACGCCAGCCCGATGTTTCTGTTTGGCAAGATGTTGAACGCGCTCCTGCTCGACCACCTCGATACCGACCTCGCGCGCATGGACGTGATGAACGAAATCCTGATCGACGGCACCACCGCATTCGGTCCGGACTTCATCGAGCGACTCAACGAGGTAGCGGTTCGCAAGCGGGGCCAACGATTCCGCAAGATCGACAGCCTCGTGATTCGCCCCTCCCAGGATCTCGGCCTGCTCGCGGGCGAGGTGTTGTCGGCGATGCCCAAGGATTCCTCCCGCTCTCCACTGCTGCGGCTCGCGATGCACAACCTCGAAGGCAGGCAGCGCTCCCCCGAGGCGGATCTGCTCTCCTACCTCCTCTTCGACGGCGAATTTCTCGGACCGCTCGCCGAGCTCGGTTATCGCGATGCGCGCAGCCACGAAAGCGAACTCGCGGCATTCTTCTCCGACGAACCGCTCGAATCGGATTTCTAAACGATATGCGTGGTGACCAACTCGCGCGTCAATGGCAGTTGATCCAACGGCTGGCCAAGAGCCGGTCCGGGGCGGCACTGGACGATCTGGCCGAAGAACTCGGCTGCGTGCGCCGCACCGTCTATCGCGACCTCGACGCCCTGATGTTTGCGGGCTTCCCGGTGGTCAGCGAACGCCGGGAAGGCCGCGTCTACTACCGCTTCCTCGACACCTTTCGGCTCGGTGACGTGCCCTTCACGCCCGACGAGATTCTCGCGCTCGCCTTCAGTGAAGACCTCCTCCGCACCCTGGAGGGCACGGTCTTTCACGATTCGATCCGCTCCGCGCTGCACAAGATTCGCGCCGGGCTCGGACCCGAACTCGCGAAATACCTCGCACAGCTCGCGGACGCGTTTCGCGTACTGCCCGGGCCGCACAAGAACTACGCGGAATATCGCGACACGATCCAGACCCTGAACGACGCCGTGCTCAATCGACGCACGCTCCACATGCGTTATCGAACCGGGCGGACCGGATCCGTCGCGACTCGAGATCTGGATCCCTACCGGGTCTGGTATCGCAGCGGAGGACTCTACGTGGTCGGCCTCGACCACAAGTCCGGAGAGGTTCGCACCTTCGCGGTCGATCGAATCCGCCAGCTCGAAATTGGCGGCGACCGTTTCGAGGTGCCCGAAAGTTTCGATTTCGACGCCTATATCGGCTCCTCGTTCGGCGTCATCGCCGATCAAGCCGTGCGGGTCCGGATTCTTTTCGAACCCGGCTGGGTGACCTACGTCGAAGAGCGCAACTGGCACGAAAGCCAGTCGTTCAAGAAGGCGCCCGGCGGGAGGATCGAACTCAGCATGGACGTGGGCAGCACGC
>JAHEEJ010000439.1 GCA_024640705.1 Deltaproteobacteria bacterium | reverse complement strand
ATGCGGTGTTGCTCGCGGATGGGGCCGTCTCGCCCATTTCGATCAATCCGGCAAGCCTGGGGTTTCCACCTCCGCTTCAGGGGGCGCTTCGCGGGGGCACCGCCGACGAGAATGCCGAGATTGTGCGCAGCTTGCTCGAAGGCGAGAGCGGAGCCAGGCGAGACATCGTGTTGCTCAATGCCGGCGCGGCGATCTGGGTGGCCGGTGTCGCCGAATCTCTCGAGGAGGGCGTCGAACTCGCCCGGCGCAGCATCGATTCGGGTGCGGCCCGAGAGCGCCTCGCCATGCTGATTGCGGCGTCCAACGCGGGAGTGGATCTCGGGGAATGAGCATCCTCGCAGAAATCCTGGTTCGAAAGCGAGCGGAGGTGTCGAGCGCCAAGCAGCGCCTCGCGGCGGATCGCCTGGCTTCAGCCGCAGAGGCCTGTGAGGCGGCGACGAGGGGCTTTCGCGCGGTGCTCACGCAGGCATCCAGACCGCGGATCATCGCCGAAATCAAGCCGCGCTCTCCGAGCCGCGGTGTGATTCGAGCCGATTTCGAACCGGTCAGCTGTGCCAAGGCCTATTTCGAAGGGGGTGCGGCTGCCATTTCGGTGCTGACCGACAACCGCTATTTCGGGGGCGAGTTGGCCTACCTCGAAATCGTGCGGCGCGCGGTACCGCTGCCGCTGCTGCGCAAGGATTTCGTGGTGGATGCCTATCAGGTCGACGAGGCGCGCGTCGCCGGCGCGGACGCGATCCTCCTGATCGTTGCGGCGTTTCCCGGCGCCGATTCAGCCGCCGAGATTCGACGGCTCAGGGAGCGGGCCGGTTCGCTCGGCCTCGACGCGTTGGTCGAGGTTCACGACGATCGGGAATTCGAGATCGCACTCGAGAGCGGCGCGGACCTCATCGGCGTCAACAATCGAGATCTTGGTACCTTCGAGGTCGATCTGGAGATCAGCGAGCGGCTCGCGGGCCGGGCGCCGGCTGGAGTCGTGGTTGTTGCAGAATCTGGCATCTTTACGGCAAAAGACATTGCGAGGCTCGAGTCCGCTGGGGCTGATGCATTCTTGGTTGGAGAAGCGCTGATGCGAGAACCGGATCCCGGTGTCGCATTGCGCGAACTACGGAGGAAATCGTGACGGGAAGTATTCGGATCAAGATCTGCGGGATCACGGATCCCGATGACGCACAGGCGGCAGTCGACGCCGGCGCGGATCTGATCGGGTTGAATTTTGTGCAGGGGTCACCGCGCATGTTGGATCTCAAGACCGCGGTGGCGATATCGGAGCGGGTCGAAGGGCAGGTCGAGCGGGTCGGCGTGTTCCAGGATGCGGAAGACGACGAGATCGCCCGCGTGTTGCGCCGGGTCGAACTCGAGCGGGTTCAATTCCACGGGAACGAAACCGAGGAGGAGGTCGAGGCGGTTGATCTCCCGGTCATCAAGGCGCTTCGGGGAGCGGATCTCGAAGCCGCCGAAGAATATCCCGGGACGATGTTGCTGCTCGACCACCCGAGCGAAGGCGGTGGCAGTGGAGTGGCCTGGGAGTGGAGTGATGCGGGTGCGTTGATCGAGAGGGGGTACGACGTCATCATTGCGGGTGGCCTCAATGCGGAGAACGTCGGCGAAGCCATTCGCGGCCTCGGCGATCTGCTTCCGTGGGGAGTCGACGTCGCATCGGGCGTCGAGGGCGAAGGGCACCGCAAAGACGCAGCCAAGATCGCGGCCTTCATCGCGGCGGTTCGAAAGGCAGAGAGCGAAGAGGAATGACAGTGGCCGACGTTCCGGGTCGTTTTGGCGAGTACGGTGGGCGCTATGTACCTGAGGTGCTGATCGCAGCGCTGCAGGAACTCGAAGCAGCCTATCCGAAGATCTCCCAGAGCAGTGAGTTCCGCGCCGAACTCGACGATTTGCTGGCTACCTACGCGGGGCGACCGACGCCTCTGACCTTTGCGCGGCGCATGACGGAAGATCTCGGTGGCGCCAAGGTCTACTTGAAACGAGAGGACCTCGCGCACACGGGTGCCCATAAGATCAACAATGTCGTCGGACAGTGTCTGCTCGCGCGATACATGGGCAAGCGGCGCGTGATTGCGGAGACGGGTGCGGGCCAGCACGGCGTTGCAACGGCCACGGCCTGTGCGCTGCTGAATCTGGAATGCGAAGTCTACATGGGTGAAGAGGACGTCGAGCGTCAGGCTCTCAACGTCTTTCGGATGGAGTTGCTCGGAGCCCGCGTCCATCCAGTGTCGAGCGGGTCGAAAACCCTGAAGGACGCCATCAACGAAGCCATGCGAGATTGGGTGACCCACATTCGGAACACCTACTACTGCATCGGTTCGGTCATGGGCCCCCACCCCTATCCGATGATGGTACGCGACTTTCAGCGTGTGATCGGCGTCGAGGCGCGCCAGCAAATGCTGGACGTCGAGGGCCGGTTGCCCGACGTGCTCATCGCCTGCGTGGGCGGCGGCTCGAACGCCATGGGTCTGTTTCACCCGTTCATCGAAGATGACGGCGTCCAGATGATCGGCGTCGAAGCCGCTGGCGAAGGGCTCGAATCCGGGCGTCACGGGGCCGCGCTGAGTGCCGGGGCCGCGGGCGTGTTGCACGGGATGCGCAGTCTCGTTCTATCCGACGACGATGGTCAGATCTTCGAGGCGCATTCGGTGTCGGCGGGGCTCGATTATCCGGGTGTCGGACCGGAGCACGCGTATCTTCGAGACAGCGGGCGCGCCACCTACGTGACCGCTGATGACGAATCTGCGCTCGACAGTTTTGTCTATCTGTCCAGGATGGAGGGCATCATT
>JAHEEJ010000117.1 GCA_024640705.1 Deltaproteobacteria bacterium | reverse complement strand
CGCGAGCGCGAGATCTTCGGCTTCATCGGACCCAACGGCGCCGGCAAGACCACGACCCTGAAGGTCCTGATGGGCTTGATTCGAGCCACGTCTGGCCAGGCATCGATCCTCGGTCACGACGTCAGCGAGATCACCTTTCGGCGTCAGATCGGGTTTCTCCCCGAGCAGCCGTATTTCTACGATTATCTCACCGGGCGCGAGATTCTCCGCTTCTACGCGAAGCTCTCGGGTGTTGCTCAGAACAGCCGAGAGCGGCGAGTGGCTGACTTGCTGGAACTGGTGGGTCTCTCCGCGGCCGGCAACATGCGTCTGCGCAGCTATTCGAAGGGCATGTTGCAGCGCATCGGGGTCGCGCAGGCACTGGTCCACGACCCCAAGGTCGTCTTCTTGGACGAACCCATGAGCGGGCTCGACCCGGTCGGCCGCAAGGAGGTGCGGGACATCATTTTGCGCCTGCGCGACGAGGGCAAGACGATCTTCATGAACACCCACATTCTTTCGGATGTGGAAATGGTGTGCGATCGGGTGGCCATCATCGTGAGCGGCAAAATCCGCTACGAGGGAGCCATCGACGAGTTCCTCGACGCGGGGGAGCCGGAGGCAGACCTGGTATTCGCCAACCTGCCCGCGGAAACCGCTGCCCAACTGGAAGAGTCCTTTGCTGCGCGACTGCGTGGGCACGGCGATCGCATCGAGTTGCGGATTGCCGAGAAGGATTCCAGCGCGGTGTTGCGTCTCGCGCTCGATGCGGGTGCCATCGTGATTTCCGCAACGCCCCATCGCGTTTCGCTGGAATCGATCTTCCTGTCCGCGGTGAACGACGCGGATGCCGAAGGGGGCTCTCGGTGATCGGTCGCATCTGGGCCATGGCCGTCAATACGGCGCGAGAGGCGGTTCGCAACAAGTTGCTCTACACGCTCCTGTTCTTCGCGCTGGCAACGATGCTCTTCGGCACCGTCTTGTCGGCGCTTTCGTATGTCGATCGAGAGCGGATCGTGCAGGACTTCGCGTTTGCATCGATTCGCTTGTTCTCGGTGGCGATTGCGGTTTTTGTCGGCGTCGGGTTGATCCACAAGGAGGTCGACCGGAGAACGGTCTATACGATCTTGTCGAAGCCGCTCTCGCGGGCGGAGTTCCTGCTCGGGAAATACACGGGGCTGGTCCTGATCATCTGGCTTCAGGTTGCGATCATGGCGCTCTTCTTTGCCGGGGTATCCCTGCTGCTGGGCGCGCCGCTCGGATTCACCCATCTCGCGGCTCTCGCCCTGACCGCGGTCGAACTGGCGCTCATCGTGGCGCTTGCCACGCTGTTTTCGTCGTTTACGACACCGCTGCTCGCCTCGTTCTTCTCGTGCGGTATCTGGCTCGCCGGACATCTGACGCGAGATCTCCGCGACCACGGCGCAAATTCGGCGAGTGCGCTCGTGCGCGAGGGGACGGCCTGGATGCACCGCGTCCTGCCGGACCTCGAGAGTTTCAACCTCTCGATCGAGGCGGCCCATCAGCTTCCCGTCGCGGCCTCGGACGTCTGGTTTCCCGCTCTCTACGGTGCCGGTTACGTGGCAGTCATCCTCGCGTTCGCGGTGATGATCTTCGAGCGGCGGGATTTTCGATAGTGCCGCTCTAGCCCGCATGATCCATGAATCGCTCTGCTGCGGACGCAGATCGCACCGGATCTTCGCGACCTCCAGTCCGGGGGCCGCGAACCTCCGGCACGCTCGGCGCCCCTCGCGACGAGGGATCATGCATCGTGGGAGCTAGACTATCGAGATGAGCGAGCTCAACGCGCTCCCGCCCGCGTTCATCACAATCGTTGCGTTCGGGTTTGGGCTCGCGATCGGATCCTTTCTGAACGTCGTCGTCTATCGGCTTCCCCGAGGTGAGTCGCTCGTCCGCCCGGGGTCTCGCTGCCCCGGTTGCCGAGTTGCGCTGTCCGCCTGGGACAACATTCCCGTGCTCTCCTATCTCTGGTTGCGAGGGCGTTGCCGCCGCTGCGGGTCGAAGATTTCGCTGCGCTACCCCGTCGTCGAACTCTTCACCGCCCTGGTCTTCGCGGCGATTGCCTGGCAGCACGGAGCGGCGCCGATGACCCCCGTCTGGTGCGTCTTTGCGGCCGCGCTCATCGCGGCGTCGGTGATCGACATCGATCATCGGATCATTCCCGACGAGATTTCCGTCGGTGGTCTCGTCGTCGCGCTGGTCGCCGTGCCCGCCGTCGCGTCGCTCTCGGGCACGCCATTCGTCGACGCGCTGCTTCGTTCCGGCCTCGGGGCCCTGGTGGGGGGTGGCGTGCTCTGGTTGGTCGGGTTCGCCCATGCGCGCTTGTCCTGTGCGATGGGTCGCCGCTTCGAACACTGGCCCGGACCGGGTGAAGAAATTCCCAAGCCTTCGAGCCTGGACTATTGGGTCTGGTTTCCCGGGGTGGGCTTTGGTGACGTCAAGCTGCTGGCGATGATCGGTGCGGTGCTCGGACCGATCGGCGTGATCGAGACGATCCTGGCCGCTTCACTGCTGGGTCTCGTGCTCGGCGTGGGCTGGGCGTTGGCGACCCGCAAATGGAACGCGCCCTTCGGATTCGGGCCGGCGATCGCAGCGGGCGCGCTACTGGTGGTTCTGCTGCCCGGTCGACTCTTCTTCCCCTACTGATCGAGCGAGCCGCCGGTGTGGATCCCCGGGGAGGATTCGAACCTCCATTGACAGGTTCAGAGCCTGCTGTCCTGCCGTTAGACGACCGGGGAACTGGGATTTCTATAACCGAGCTGCTCTGGAACCTCAACCGACGTCGATCAGATCGAGTGCGCGCGCCATCCTCGCGAGCGAGCGCGACTGGCCCAGGACCTCGAGGGTTTCGAAGATTCCCGGCGAAACGCTGCCGCCGGTTACCGCGACGCGCACCGGCTGGGCGAGCTTGCCCATCTTCAGATCTCCACAAGCGGAGAGGACCTCCAGAAACACCGCCTCGATCGCATCCCGCGACCAGCTTTCGAGCTTTGCAAAGCCCTCGAGCAGCGCGCGCAGCGCGGGTTCGATACCGGGCTTCAAGTGTTTTGCGACGGCTTTCGGATCGAAATCGACCTCGTCGACGACGAACCAGCGCGAGAGCTGGGCCATCTCCGACAACGTCTTGCCGCGTTCGCGCTGGAGTTCTGCGAGTTCGGCGAGCTCGGCGGTGACGGGCACTTCGCGGCCAACCTCGGCCGCTAGAAAGGGCGCGAGTTTTTCGGCCAGCTCCGACGCGGGCAGCTCCTTCAGGTAGTGCTGGTTGAGCCACAGCAGCTTGTCGCCATCCGCTTGTGCGGCGGAGCGGTTGACGGCGTCGAGGTCGAAGAGCGAGCAGATTTCGTCGGAGCTGAAGATCTCCTGGTCGCCGTGCGACCAGCCGATTCGGATCAACCAGTTTCGCAGCGCCGGGGCCAGGTAGCCCTCGTCGCGAAAGTTCTGGACGGAGACCGGATCGCGCCGCTTGCTGAGCTTCTTGCCGCCGGCGCCGACGATCAGTGGAACGTGGGCGAACTCCGGGGGGTCCGCGTCCAGGGCGCGGTAGAGCGCGATCTGGAGCGGGGTGTTGGGGTGGTGGTCGGCACCACGGATCACGTGGGTGATCCCCATTTCAACGTCGTCCACCACCACGGCGAGGTGATAGAGCGGCTGTCCGTCACTGCGCTGGATGATCCGATCGCCGATCTCCGAGGCGTCCTGGCCGCTCGGGCCGAAGACCCCGTCGTCCCAGCCGAGAAAACCGCTCTCGGGCAGGCGCAGGCGAACCGTGTGCGGTCCCGAATCGGCCCCGAGATCGAGATCCCGGCAGCGCCCGTCGTAGGTCCACTTCTGGCCAGCCGCGATGGTCGCCTGGCGGCGCTCCTCGAGCTGCTCGGCGCTGCACACGCAGCGGTAGGCGCGCCCATTCGCGAGCATGCGCTCGACGGCGGCCCGGTGGCGGTCCGCGAAGGCACTCTGGCGCAGCGGGCCCTCGTCCCAGTCGATTCCGAGCCATTCGAGCCCCTCGATGACCCCGCGCTCGGATTCTGCGGTCGATCGCTCGCGGTCGGTATCCTCGATCCGGAGCACGAGTTTGCCCCCATGGCGGCGGGCGAAGGCCCAGTTGAACAGCGCGGTTCTCGCGGATCCCACGTGGAGGAAGCCCGTGGGGCTCGGTGCAAATCGGGTGCGGATCTCAGACATGGCGGCCCAGCATACCCAAAGCCGGGCGGTTGCCTCTGGGAGTGTGCTTTGCTATTTGACCACGCCACCCAAGCTACTGTTTTTGCTCACTTTCCATACTGCGGGTGCGGGTAGGGCTCGCGGCTCGGCGCGGGTCTCGAGCGGTGCAAAGCATGAAAATACCGGTCGATCGACTGCGTGACGCGCCCACTGCGTTTTCGTTCGAAGGCGATGCGAACTGGTGGCGCTCGGCGCTTGCGACCGAAGCCGGTTTGCCGGGTGAAATCGCCGAGCCCGTCCAGTTCCGCTGTCGGGCCCAGCGGATCGGGGAGGATGTCCAGCTCGAAGGCGGTGTCGAGGGTGTCGTGGAGCTCGAATGCGGTCGCTGCCTCGCGCGCTATCGTCACCGGTTCAGCGAGGAGTTCCGGTTCGTGCTCGAACCGGCGAGAAACCGGGTGCCCACGGATCCAGAAGGAGCCGAGGCGCTGGCTCGCGACGGTCTGTATCTGGGTGATGAACTGGAGACTGGCTGGTTTCGGGGCAACGAGATCCACCTGGGGTCGATGTTCACGGAGCTCGTATCGCTGGCGCTTCCCGTGAAGCCACTGTGTCGAGAGGATTGTCCGGGCCTTTGCGCCCGGTGTGGAGCGAATCTCGCCGTTGCGAGTTGCAGCTGCGAGGCAATGAAGTCGGATTCTCCGTTCGCAGTACTCAAGGGAATCCGTGACGATCTGGTTCGAGGAGACAACTGATGGCTGTTCCCAAGCGGCGCACATCCAAATCCAAACGCAACAAGCGGCGCTCACACGACGCGATCGGAACTCCCGCTCGGAGTACCTGTCCGCAGTGTCGGGAACCGAAGCCACCGCATCGCGTGTGCTCGAACTGCGGCACCTACCGCGGCCGCGAAATCATCCGGACCGAAGAGGAGTAGATCGGCCCGTGCTCGCACTAGTCTTTCCCGGTCAGGGGTCACAGGAAATCGGAATGGGACGAGAGGTCTATCACGCCTCGTCGGCCGCCCGAGAAACCTTTGATGCCGCCGACGCCGCGTTGGGCTTCGCGCTCTCGAAGATCTGCTTCGAGGGTCCCGACGAAGAGTTGCTGCGGACCGAAGTTCAGCAGCCCGCGATTCTCACCACCGGGATCGCGCTCTTGCGCGCATTTCGCGAGCGTGTGGCGATCGCTCCCGATTTCGTTGCGGGCCACAGCCTCGGCGAATACACGGCGCTCGTCGCGAGTGGCGCGCTCGAGTTCGAAGAGGCGGTCCGGTTGGTTCACGCGCGGGGAAGATTCATGCAGGAGGCGGTTGCGGAAGGGCGCGGCGCGATGGCGGCGATTCTCGGCCTGGCTCCGGACGAAGTCGCGCGCGTCTGCGAATCGGTGCACGCCGCGACGGGCGGCGTGGTCACCCCCGCCAACTACAATTCGCCGCAGCAGACCGTGATCGCGGGCGATGCAGCGGCCGTCGAGGCCGCGTGCTCTCGTGCGCGTGAGGAAGGTGCGAAGCGAACGATTCCGCTGGCCGTTTCCGCGCCCTTTCACTGCCCGTTGATGGCCCCCGCGGCGGAGAAGCTCGCGACGGAGTTGGGCCGCGTTCGGTTCTCCGCAGCCTCGCCGCCGGTCGTGACGAACGTCGAAGCCGAGCCGAACGACGATCCCGGGCGGATGGCGGCTCTGCTGGAGGCGCAGGTGACGGCCCCCGTGAGATTTGTGGAAATGATCGAACGACTGGTGGCACTGGGGGTGACGCACGTGCTCGAAGTGGGCACGGGGCGGGTACTGAGTGGCCTGGTGGCGCGGATCTCGCGTGGACTGGAGCGCGGTTGGCTGTCGTCACCCGATGATTTTGACGGTGCCGAGCGCTTCGCCCTCGCGTCTGGCGCGGAGCCAAGCTAAACCGTTCATTCCGGAGGTGGGAAAATGGGTCTGGAAGACCGCGTTTCAGCGATCATCGTCGAACAGCTCGGCGTGACGAAGGAAGAGCTCGCGCCGGGAGCCAGCTTCATCGACGATCTCGGCGCTGATTCGCTCGACATCGTCGAGCTCGTGATGGCGATGGAAGAAGAGTTCGACATCGAGATTCCCGACGACGATGCGGAGAAGATCCAGACCATCGGCGATGTGATCAGCTACGTGAAGGAAAAGATCGAGGCCTGACGCGATGCCCCGCCCCCCCACCGGTCGACGGGTCGTCATCACGGGCATCGGTTGCGTGAGCCCGCTCGGCGCAACTGCGGACGAAACCTGGAGCGCCGCGATCGCGGGCCGATCCGGTGTCAGCGCCAACCGACGATTCGATACCACTGATTTTTCGGTCGCGATCGCCGCCCAGGCGCCCGACGAACTGGAACTCGGCGATCTGGCTGCCAAAGAGGTGCGGCGCCTCGACCGGTTCGCGCTGCTCGCCCTGGCCGCTGCGCGCGAGGCGATGCAGCACGCGGGCCTCGATCTCGACGACGCAGAGAGCGAGCGCAGCGGCGTGGCGATCGGCTCGGGGATCGGCGGACTCGAGACCCTCTCCAATTCCCTGATCGCGCTGAAGACATCCGGCCCCCGTCGGGTTTCTCCGTTTACGATTCCGATGTCGATCTGCAACATGGCGAGCGGCTACGTGGCGATCCGATTCGGATTGCGCGGTCCGAACCTCTGTCAGACGGCAGCTTGCGCTTCGGGTGGCCATTCCATCGGCGAGGCTGCGCGCGCCATCGAGCGGGGTGACGCGGACGTGATGCTCGCGGGCGGATCCGAAGCGCCGATCACGGAACTCGCCGTCGCGGCCTTTGCGAACATGAAGGCACTTTCGACGCGCAACGAAAACCCCGCCGCTGCGAGTCGCCCATTCGACATCGATCGCGATGGCTTCGTGATCGGCGAGGGCGCCGCGGTTCTGGTCCTCGAAGATCTGGAGAGAGCCCGCGCGCGCGGCGCAAACATCCTGGCTCATGTTCTCGGGTACGGGATGACGGCCGATGCGGCTTCGGTCGCTCAGCCGACCGAGGAAGGCGAAGGTGCTCAGCGGTGTATGCGAGACGCGATTGCCGACGCAGGTCTGAATCCGTGCGATGTCGACTACCTGAACGCCCACGCCACCAGCACGCCGCAGGGCGACCCCTCCGAGGTTCGTGCGATCCAGGCGGTGTTTGGCGAGCACGCCCAACGGCTTCCGGTGTCGGCGACGAAGTCGATGACCGGGCACCTGCTCGGTGCGGCCGGGGCCGTCGAGGCGTTGCTTTGCGTGAGGGCGCTGCAGACCGGGATCCTGCCGCCGACGATCAACCTGGACAAGCCGGATCCCGAATGCGAACTCGACCACGTAGCCAACAAGGCCCGCGAGACGCGCATCGGAGTTGCGATCTCGAACTCTTTCGGCTTTGGTGGAACCAACGCGACGCTGGTCCTCGGACGAGCGGAATAACGACCCGCGAACACCGCGTGCAGCGCAGGGGGTCGCCGATCCGGCGTGAGCGATGAGCGGGCGAAGGCCCTCGAAGATTGGCAAACTGGCAGCGTCGGCGATGCGGCCTGTCACTTTCGAGCGATCGGGATTGCGGATCTGAAGACGGATATTGAAGCGGGAGAGCAAAGTGATGAGCAAATTGATCGCGCTGGCGAGTGATCACCGCGGTGCCAACCTGAAGGCCGAGTTGAGCAAGCGACTCGAGGCCGATGGCTTTACGGTTCGCGATTACGGTACCCACGGCCCGGACGCCGTCGACTATCCGGTGTTCGCGGCGCCTGCTGCGCGCGCGGTCTCGAGCGGAGAGGTCGAGCGCGGGATCGTCATCTGCGGCAGCGGTTTGGGGGTGATGTACACCGCGAACCGGTTTCCCCGGGTGCGTGCGGCGCTGGTTCACGACGTGGACACGGCAAAGCTTGCGCGCCGACACAACGATGCCAATGTCCTGGCGCTTTCGGCGGATGCTCTCGATCCGGCGCGGGCCTGGACGATCGTGGAAGCGTGGTTGAAAGAGCCCTTCGACGGGGGCCGCCACGCAAGGAGGATTGAGTTGATTGATTCACTGACGGATTCGAAGGCCGGCGCCAATTTCAGCAATCCCGCTTCGCCGGGGATGAACCAGAGTCTCGCCGAGGCGGATCCGGAGATCGCGAAGTTCGTCGCGCTGGAAGCCCGTCGGCAGGCGCTGTCGCTGGAACTCATCGCGTCGGAGAATTTCGTTTCGGACCCGGTCCTCGAAGCGGTCGGTACGGTGCTGACGAACAAATACGCCGAGGGCTACCCGGGACGCCGCTACTACGGTGGCTGCGAGCAGGTCGACGAGGTCGAGAACCTCGCGATTTCGCGTGCGAAGGAACTCTTCGGCGTCGACCACGCGAACGTCCAGCCGCACTCGGGATCCCAGGCCAACGAGGCCGCCTACCGCGCGTTGCTCGATATCGGAGACACCGTGCTCGCGATGAATCTCGATCACGGCGGCCACCTCACCCACGGCAGCCCGGTCAACTTTTCGGGTCAGCTCTACAAGATCATTCCCTACGGCGTTCGCGAGGATAATGAGCTGATCGATTACGACGAAGTGCGCCGGCTCGCGAAAGAGCACCAACCCAAACTCATTCAATGCGGTGCAACCGCGTATTCGCGCACGATCGATTTTGCGGCGTTCCGATCGATCGCAGACGAAGTCGGCGCGATCCTGTTTGCAGACATCGCGCACATCGCGGGCCTCGTTGCGACCGGGTTGCATCCGAGCCCGGCCGGTCACGCCCATGTGTTCACGACGACTACGCACAAGACGCTGCGCGGCCCTCGCGGAGGTTTGATTCTCTGCGACGCCGAGTACGAGAAGAGGATCAACAGCGCGGTCTTCCCAGGTGGCCAGGGCGGCCCCCTGATGCACGTGATCGCCGCCAAGGCAGTCGCGTTTCGGGAGGCTCTGCAACCTTCATTCAAGCGCTACTGCGAGCAGGTCATCAAGAATGCGCGCGCTCTCGCCGAGTCGATCGCGAAGCAGGGTTTCAAGATCGTTGCGGGTGGCACGGACAATCACCTCTTCCTCTTGTCGCTGGTCGGGCGGGATACCACTGGGAAGGCGGCGCAGATTGCGCTCGAGCGGGCCGGGATCACGGCCAACAAGAACATGGTCCCGTTCGATCCCCGCAAGCCCATGGTGACTTCGGGAGTCCGCATTGGAACGCCCGCGGTCACCACCCGCGGAATGTGCGAGGCGGAGATGGCGGAGATCGGCAGCCTGATCGTTCGATCCCTCGAGCGGCCCGGAGATGTCGATGCGCTCGACGCGGTGCGCGTCGATGTCGAGGCGCTGTGTCGACGGTTTCCGTTGTATCCGGGTCGCTGGAACGACTCCGCCTGAGCCGTGCGCTGTCCGTATTGTTTCGATTCAGCGAACCGGGTGATCGACTCGCGTCTGGGTCGAGACGGTAACGAGATCCGCCGCCGTCGAGAGTGCCTCGAGTGCGACCGCCGATTCACGACGCGTGAGCGCGTCGAGGAAGTCTTTCCGAAGATCGTCAAGCGCGATGAGCGACGCGAGGATTACCAGCGCCAGAAGCTGCTGGCGGCCGTGCAGAAAGCCTGCGAGAAACGACCGGTCAGCGCAGAGGCGCTCGACCAACTCGTCGATCGCGTCGAGCGACACGTGCAGGAGCTGGGCGAAAAAGAAGTGACGAGCAGCTTGATCGGTCAGCGAATGATGGCAGAACTCGTCGGTCTCGATCATCTCGCGGCGGCGCGCTTCGCGTCGGTCTTTCTCGATTTCCAGGGCGCCGAAGACTACCGGCGATTCTTCGAGTCGATCGAGCACCCGAAATGACAGCCGAAGCGGCGATGAA
>JAHEEJ010000116.1 GCA_024640705.1 Deltaproteobacteria bacterium | reverse complement strand
GCGGAATCCGCGTCTCGAATGTCGAGCGCGCTCCAGAATACCAGGGCATTGCTCAAATCCGGAGCGACATCCACACGGGTCAGCGTGACGAGCCGGGTGCGGGGATCGGTCGCATCCTCGCGCAAGATCCGGGCGATCTCCGCACGGAGCTGCTCCGCAATTCTCTCGGTGCGACGTGACACAGTTCATTCCTCGAACTCGACCGATTCGTCTGCATCGGTCCAGGGCGCGCCCTCGTAGGGGAGATCCAACATCTCGATGTCCACCGCGACGATCTCTGCGAGGTGCAACTCCTCGATGAACGCGACCGCGCTTTCGATCTGCGATCGGACCTGCTGCCGATCCGAACCGGCACCGCAGATTCCGATTTCAGCGCGCTGCCAGGTGTCCTGGCCGCCGACTTCCGCGACCGAGAGGTTGTAGCGATTGCGGACGCGCTGAGCGATCGAGCGCACCACACCCCGTCTCTGCTTCAACGAATGCGATCCGTGGATCCGGATCTCGACGATGGCGGCCCCGACGATCATTCGAGTGTCGCGGGCTTCTCCTCGAGGGTGAATGTCTCGATCACGTCACCGACCTTGATGTCGTTGTAACCTTCGATTCCGATGCCGCACTCGAAGCCCGAATTGACCTCGCGTGCGTCGTCCTTGAAGCGCTTGAGGGATCCGACCTTCCCCTCGTAGATCTGAACGCCGTCGCGAATCAGGCGGCAGGTAGCGCCGCGCCGAATCGAACCGTCCGCGACCATGGATCCGGCAATCTTCCCGATCTTCGGCACCGTGAATAGTTCGCGAACCTCGGCGCGCCCTCCCATCTTCTCCGTAACGGTGGGGGGAAGCAGCCCGGCCATGGCCTTCTTCACTTCGTCGATGATCTCGTAGATGACCTTGTAGACCCGAATGTCGACGCCGTGTTCTTCCGCGGCCTTCCGTCCCGGGGGGTCGGGGCGCACGTGAAAACCGAGAATGATCGCGTTGCTCGCCTTGGAAAGCATCACGTCGTCCTTCGTGATCGCTCCGACACCGGACAGGATCACATTGACCTTGACGGAATCCGTAGACAGCTTGAGCAGCGCGTCTCGCAACGCCTCCACCGAACCGTGGACGTCGCCCTTGATGACGATGGGGAGTTCCTTGGTGCCACCCCCCTCCATCCGCTCGAAGAATTCGTCGAGCGTGAAGCTCGGTTTCGGATCGTCGGGGCGCCGGCGCTGTTCGTTCACCCGGTTCTCGATGATCTCCTTGGCAGCCCGCTCGCTCTCGACGACGTTGAGGATCTGGCCCGCCTCCGGAACGCCCGACAGACCGATCACCCGAACCGGCGTCGACGGTCCGGCCGACTTGACCCGCTTACCGTGTTCGTCTTCGAGCGCACGCACCCGGCCCATACAGGTGCCGACCACGAAGGTTTCGCCCTTCTTCAGCGTTCCCTGCTGGACGAGAACGGTCGCGACGGGGCCGCGCCCCGTGTCGAGCTGCGATTCCAGCACGATGCCCACCGCGCGCCGCTTCGCGTCGGCTTCGAGTTCGAGGACTTCGGCCTGGAGATTCACCATCTCCAGCAGCTTGTCGAGACCCGTCTTCTGCTTCGCAGAGACGTCGACACAAATGGTGTCGCCACCAAATTCTTCGGGGACGAGGCCGTATTCCATCAGTCGCTGGCGCGCAGCTTGCGGATTGGCGCCCGGCAGATCGCACTTGTTGACGGCGACGACGATCGACACACCGGCCGCCTTCGAGTGCTCGATCGCCTCGACGGTCTGCGGCATGATGCCCTCGGTGGCAGCGATCACGATGATCACGATATCCGTCACCTGGGCGCCGCGGGCGCGCATCTCGGTAAATGCCGCGTGACCCGGCGTATCGATGAAGGTGAGCTTCCTGCCTCCCACCTCGACTTGATACGCACCGATGTGCTGAGTGATGCCGCCGGCTTCTCCTTCGACGACATTCGTCTCCCGGAGCGCATCGAGGAGCGTCGTCTTGCCGTGGTCGACGTGGCCCATCACCGTGATCACCGGGGGCCGCGGCTTGACGCCACTCGTCGCGGTCGACGAATCCTCCAGATACTGCTCCTCGCGGAAACCCACGTCTTCGACTTCGTATTTGAATTCGGCGGACACGGCCTTGGCAGTATCGAGGTCGATCTCCTGGTTGATCGAGACCATCGTCCCGAGGGCCATGAGCTTGCGCTGGACTTCGGGAGCCTTGACACCCAGCAGCCGCGCCAGCTCACCCACCGACACGGTCTTCTCGATGCGAACGACGCGGGTCGATTCCTTGGGCGCCGCACTCGCCGACTTCTTGGGCGCCAACGCGTCGCGCCGCTTGCGGCGAGGGGACGTCGCGGTCCGCGGGTCGATTTGAATCTGTCGCCGCACCCGCGTATGCCCAACGGCCTGGCGGGCGAGTTGCTCCTGCTCCTTGAGGTTGACCACCTCGCGCACGAGCTTTCGCTGCCGACCGGCCTTATCGTCCGAAACCTCGGCGGCCGGGCGCACTTTCTCCCGCGCCACCGGGCTCGGTGCGGCGTCGTCTTCGCGGGCCACGGAGCTGACTTCGGCCGCGATCGGCTCTGGCGTCGGCAGCTCGATCTCAGGCTCCGCGGGCGGCTCCTCGACCACGGGTTCAGCAGGCACCTCCTCGGCGACCGCCGGCTCGGGTTCCACCACGGGCGGCGCCACCACCTCCTCGGGCTCCGGCTCGGGCGGCGGTTCCGGTGCGGCGCGCTTGCGGCGCCGGATGATCGCACCGCCCTTGGCCTCGACCCGAGATTCGGTGACGAGCTTCTTGGGCTTTCGGGTGCCGAGCTTCTTGCGGAGGAGATCTGCATCCTCTTCGCCAACCGTCGCCATCGCGCTCTTGAGTGCGACGCCGAAGCTCTCGGCTTTTTCGACGAACTCGGACTTCTCGATTCCGAGTTCCTCAGCCAATTTGTACGCCCTGATCTTCGCCATCCGTTCCTTACCGGTTCCTTCAACGGCCCGGTCGGCCGAAGTGGATCCGCTCTTCTAGTTTCAGGTGGTCGAACTCACCGTCGCGTCGACTTTTCCTGCGGCGGCGGACTCGGTCGCAACGTCCGCGCCGGTTGATTCCGCACCGTCGGCGCTACCCAGCTCCGCGCCCTCGGCCTCGACACCCTCGCTGGCGGCGGCCTGCTCGGCTGCGGCAGCCGCCGCAGCGGCGGCCTCCTCAGCCATCCGAATCGCCTCCAGACGCTCTTCTTCCTGGCGCGCGGCCTCTTCTTCGGCTTTGCGCACCGCGAGTTCCGCGGCGCGCTCACGAATCGCGGCGCCACCCGCCTCGTCGATCCCCGGCAGCGAGGTGAGCAGTTCCGGAATGCAGGTGCTGAGGTCTTCGAGCGAGGTGATCCCCTGTTGGAGCAACAACTCCGCCTCGGGATCGCCACAACCCTCGACGACCGATACCGCCTCGGACAACCACTGCGCCAGTTCTCGCATCTTCGACTCGCTCTTGATGTCGATCCGCCAACCGGTGAGCTGCACCGCGAGACGCACGTTCTGGCCCTTCCGGCCGATCGCGAGCGAGAGTTGGTCGTCCGGAACGATCACATCCATCGAGCGTTCCGCATCATCGATGATCACCTTTGAAACCTGGGCGGGCGACAACGCCGAACAGACGTAACGCGCCGGGTCGGGGCTCCACGGAACGATGTCGATCCGCTCGCCTCGGAGTTCCTGGACCACGGACTGAACGCGGCTCCCCTTCATACCCACGCAGGCGCCGACGGGGTCGACGTCGCTGTCCCGGGATACGACGGCGATCTTCGAGCGGCCGCCGGGCTCTCGCGCAGCGGACTCGATTCGCACGATCCCTTCGTACATCTCGGGAACTTCCTGCTCGAACAGTTTCGTGAGCATTTCGATGCAGGTTCGGGACAGGATGATCTGCGATCCCTTCGCGGCCTTGTTGACATCGATCACGTAGGCGCGCAACCGATCGTTGGGCCGGTAGTTTTCGCGCGGCACCTGCTCCTTCAGCGGCAACACCGCTTCGGTTCGGCCCAGATCGACGATGATCGAGCCCTTTTCGAACCGCCGAACGATCCCGTTGACGACCTCGCCCTTGCGATCCTTGTATTCCTCGTAGACGTTTTCGCGCTCGGCTTCCCGAATGCGCTGAATGATCACCTGCTTCGCGGTCTGCGCGAGAATCCGCCCGAAGCCGGTCGTATCCATCTTGACGCCGATCTCGTCACCGACCTCGGCCTGGGCATCGAACTCGCGAGCTGCGACGAGGTCGATCTGGGTGTGCTCGTCGGTCACGCTCTCGACGACTTCGCGGAACTCGAAGAGTTCGATCTCTCCCAATTCCTCGTTGTATTTGGCGTCGATCTCGATCTCTTGACCGTGTTCACGCCGGGCGGCCTGCTTCATCGCCTCTTCCAGCGCACCGATGATCTCGTCGGCGTTGATCCCCTTGTCTCTGGCGATCTGATCGATCTCTCGCTTCAGGCCAAGCCCTTCTGCCATTCTTCAACCCCTTGGTGCCGGTTTCAGCCGGCCTGCCCTACGAAGTCGGTGCGACTGAACTGGTAAACCGTCTTTGCCTTCGACACTTCCGCGAAGGAGATCTCCACCTCGTTTCCGTCCACTTCAATCGCGGCGACATTGTCTTCGAACCGAACCAGGACGCCTCGAAAGCGCCGTCGTCCCGAAATCGGCTGCCGGGTCTCGATCTGCACTTCGCTCCCGCATGCAGACGCGAAGTCTTTTTCCCGCGTGAGCGGGCGATTGAGTCCGGGCGAAGACACCTCCAACCGATACGCGACCTTGATCGTATCCGCGACGTCGAGCTGGGAGCCGAGTTCCCGGGAAACCGCCGCACAACCATCCACGGGCACCCGACCGTCGCCTGCGGGCGTGTCGATCGTGACCTTCAGCGCCCACGGCTTGCCGCCGCGCGCCAGCTGCGCGTCCACGAGTTCGAAACCCGCCTGATCGACGATCGGTTCGATCAACGCTCGCAATTCCTCCGGGATATCCCGATACACACTCACCGTTTCCACAAACAAAAAAAGCGGACTTACAGCCCACTTTCGACGACACACCTACTCGGCGACGCACCTGATCGGGGCGTCGACCAGCCGATCGCTCGGCTTCCCGCACCCCACCTACCGAGCGGAACCCCGGCTATCTTCGGACAGCGCTCGGATGGGAGCAACACGGCCTACTGCTGCTCGCGTAAGCCCGCGTAACGTAACCAAATAATACAATCGGGGCAATTGGCCTTTCAGCGGCCGGGAAACTCCAGCGCCCCCACCAGATCGCGGATCCGCGGGATGCCGTGGCGCTCCGCGTATGCGACGAGCCCATCCGCCACGTCTGCTGCGATCGAGGGCTGCAGGTAGTTGCTGGTACCCACCTGAACCGCCGTCGCGCCACAGAGCAGGAATTTCACCGCGTCGGCCGCGGAACCGATCCCGCCGATCCCGCAGATCGGGATCGAAACGGCTTGGGAGGCCTGCCACACCATCCGCAGTGCGATCGGCCGGATCGCCGGGCCAGAGAGCCCCCCGAGCCCGTTCGCGAGCAGAGGCCTGCGGGTCTCCGGATCCACCTCGAGGGCCTGCACGGCGTTGATCAACGAGATTCCGCTGGCCCCCTCGCCCTCGCAAACCCGAGCCATCTCGCCGATGTGGGTCACGTTGGGCGAGAGCTTCACCAGCAGCGGCAGGCTCGTCGCCTGGCGCGCAGTCCGCACGAGTTGGCCGAGAACCGCCGGGTCCTGGCCGAATTCGATCCCGCCGCTCTTCACGTGCGGGCACGACGCGTTGATCTCGAGACCGGCGATTCGCGGAACCCCCGTGAGCCGCTTGCACACTTCGGCGTAACGGTCGATGTCGGTCTCGAACGCGCTGGCGATCACCGTGACACCTTCTGGGATCGCGGGAAGTTTTTCCGAGATGAACGCCTCGACCCCGACGTTTTCCAGACTGATGGCGTTGAGCATCCCCGACGGTGCCTCTGCGATGCGCGGCGGCGGATTCCCGACTCTCGGCTCGAGCGTCAGGCTCTTCGCCACGAAGCCTCCGATTCGGCGCAAATCGAGGAAGGGGGCGAACTCCGTTCCGTACCCGAACGTCCCCGAAGCGGTCAGAACGGGGTTCCGCAGCGAAATCCCGCCGAGGTCCACCGTCGTGTCGACAGCCTGCGATTGCTTCACGGAAGCCGCTCCCAATCGATCGACGCGGCGTCGAACGCCGGTCCATCTCGACACACCAACGCGTACCCTCCTTCGCGCAGAGGGGCCGCGCAACCGAGGCAAACACCGAACCCACAAGCCATCGCATTCTCGAGCGCCGCGATGCAGGGCACTTCGTTCTCAGCCGCGATGTCCGCGCAGCGCCGCATCATCGCCGTCGGGCCACAGACATAGATGCGGCGTCCCGAGCCCGGCGCCGACGCTTCGAGTGCGGATTCGAGCAGGTCCGTGACGAGTCCCCTCACCCCGGCGCTGCCGTCTTCGGTCGCCACCTGAAGCGGGATTTTCAAAGCTTCGAAGTCTTCGAGAGCCATCAGATCGCTCGCCGTCCGCGCGCCGAACAAGATCTCGACGGGGTGCGCGCCGGCCAATCGAGCCGCCAGTTCGTAGACCGAAGCGATCCCGGTCCCACCCGCGACGATGATCACGCGCTCGCCGGACCGCGGTGGGGGAAACGCCCGTCCCAGCGGCCCCACGATGGCCACGCGCTGGCCGGGCAACGCCTCGGCGAGCAGCGCCGTGCCTCGCCCCGCGATCTTGTAGAGGATCTCGACCTCAGCCCCATCGACGCCGGTCTCGGCTCGGTAGACGGCCATCGGTCGCGGCAGCAGGGGGTCGGTCCGCCGCGCGGCCTGCTGGGCTCCGGCCGACAACATCGCGAACTGGCCCGGCCGAAAGCCCGGCCAGCTCGGCACCCGCAGGACCAGGCGCCAGCTCGAGGGGCCCTCGCTGACGTTCCGAACGACCTCGGCCTCGGCCCGAATCGGGACCGCTCCCGCGGCGCTCACCTCCCAGATCGCTTCAGCCATCGACCACGCTCGCTCCAAATCGCGCCAGAAGGTGCGACGCTCGGATCCCCGCCACCGCCCCACGCGTAGCCCAGGCGCCCCAAGAATCGGACTCTGGCTCGTTTCGCATTTGCCCGGAACTGCGTCGGGAGTCTCTAAGGTATCGAAAAATCTAATTAAATTAGCGATGGGCCGCAAGCGATTTTGATCAAGATCCCAGCTCCGACGGTCGATGAAAGCGGGGAATCTTACCCGCGGAGCTTTTAGGAGAGCCCTTGACACCCCTGCTCGATCGCCAGCGTGAGCGGTTTCTTGCCGATCCGAACGACGCGCAGGCCTTCCAGTCGCTGGAGGAAGAACTGTTCCTCGCGGGCGATTGGGCGGGCGTCATCGAGGTCTACGAGCGCCGGCTCAGCGCCGATAGCGTCGTCGATCAACCGCGCGAACAAGCTGCGATCCACTGCCGGATCGGCCAGGTCCACCACGAACGCCTCGGCGACCCCGAGAGCGCAATCGCCTGTTATCGCGAAGCGCTGCAGATCGACTCGCAGTTCCGACCCGCACTGACGCGGCTGCGAAAACTGCACGCGAGCCACCACCAGTGGGACGTCGCGGTTCAGATCGGCGAAGTCGAGGCGGGTCTGACGATGCGTCCCGACGAACGGGCCGCGCTGTTGGCCGAGATGGGAACGATCTGGCTCGAGCAACTCGGCGACCGCGGACAGGCGGTCGCGATGTTCAAGCGCGCACTCGACGAACACCCCACCCAGATCGACGCGCTCGAGGGAACGGCTCGGGCGTTCGCGGCAGCGGGGCAGATCGCCCGCGCGGCGGACGCTTGGGACCAGGTCATCGAATTGCTGCGCGGGCCCGCTCGCGCCATCGCGCTGGTGGCTCGCGCACGCCTCGCCGAGGACTCGCTGCGAGACGTCGCACTCGCTGCCGAACTCTACCGGCGCGCACTGACGGACGATCCCAACAATCTCGCAGCGCTCGAAGCGGTCGCCAGCCAGGCCGAGGCCGATGAGAACTGGACCCTGCTGGTGGATTTGCAGGAACGCCGGTTCGAGCTGACGCCGGAAGCCGAGGGCAAAGCCCGCATCGCGATGGAGACGGGTGAAGTCCAGTGGCAGCACTTGTCCAGTCCGGCTGCCGCAAAGCTGTGGCTGGACCGGGCGACGTCACTCGACCCCAACAACCGCAAGATCGTCGCGGCTCTTGCGGATCTCGCACGGGACAACGGCGATGACGCAGCCCTGATCCAACACCTCGAACGAATCGCGGATCTGAGCCGCGGGCCGACACCGGTCTCCGTGCTGCTCGAACTCTCGACCCTCTACTCGGACCTCGGCGATACGGACCGCGCCTATCAGAATCTCGCTCTCGCGTTCGAGTTCGACCCCGACAACGATCTCGTTGGAGAAGCGTTCAGCGAAATCCTCACCCGGCTCGGCCGGGACGAAGAACTCGTGGAAGTTCTCGAACAACGCGCATCGACACCGGGCGTGGACAACGCGTCCCGCGCGATGGTGCTCTCCGATCTGGGCGCTCTTTGGGAGGGGCGGCTCGACGATGTCGAAGCCGCCTGCAGCGCCTACAAGCGTGCGTTCGAAGCCGACCCCGCGACTCCAGGCGTGGCGTCGGCGCTGGAGCGCCTTTATCGCAAGACCGAGGACTGGGTGTCCCTGCGATCGTTTCTCGAACACGCAGGCGGTCACGCCCTGCCCGACGAGCGAACCCGCTACCTCTGCTCGCTCGCGCTCTTGCTCAACGAACACTTCAATGCGCCGGAACAAGCCACGCAGGTATTGGAATCGGTGCTCGCGATGGAGCCCGATTCCGTGGCCGCCCTACGCGGCCTGCAACATCTGGCAACCTCGACGGGTGACGAAGACACGGTGATTCGAGCCTACGAGGCGGAAGCCGCGATCGCGCTCAACGGAGAGCGCGTCGCGTTTCTGGTCGGCGAGCTGGTGCCCCGGCTCGAAGCGCGCGGTGAACCCGAAGCGGCGCTGCGCTGGGTCGAACGGTGGGTGGAAGTCTGCCCGCGCGACCGCCAGGCCTTCGCGACTTCGGCGCGTCTGCGCGAGCAACTCGGGCAGGACACTCCGCTCGTCGCAGATCTCGAACACCTCGTCGAACTCGTCTCCGAACAAGAGAAGGCCGAAGTTCAGCGGCGAATCGGCGCCTTGCACGGCGACAACGGTCGACCCGATGAGTCCATCGCCGCCTATCAGGCCGCGGTCGAGTCGGACCCCGACGACGAACACACGCTCGAAGCCCTCACCGCCCAACTCTGGAACGCGGGGCGCCTGGAGGAGCTCGCGGTCGCGCAGCGTCGCCTGGCAGAGCTGCTTCCGGGACCGCAGCGTTGCGCACTGCTCGATGAACTCTCGTCCCTGCTCGCCGATCGCCTCGGGGATCTGCGCGGCGCGATCGAGGTACTGCGCAAACTCACAGGCGAACCCGATGCTCCGCGCGATGTCTACGCGCGCCTCGAAATATTGCTCGAACGTGCGGGGATGTTCGAGGCGCTCGCAAGCCACCTGGAAGAGCGGGTCGCCGGGCTCGACCCCTACGCGCCGGAAGCCCGGGCCCTGCAACTTCGACGAGCGGACGTCCTGCTCGAAAATCTCGACCGCTTCTCGGAAGCCGCAGCCGCCTACCGTTCGGTCTACGACGTCGATCCCGATTCCGAAAACGCCCGCGTCGGGCTCGAACAGGCCCTCCGGGCTGCAGGAGATCCGGCCGGCCTCGCCGAGTTCCTCGGCGAACAGATGGATTCGACTTCGGACACCGCCATCCGCGATCGCTGCGGTTTCGAACGCGCGGTGCTGCTCGAAGAGAGCCTCGATCGCGCCGAGGAAGCCATCGAAGTCTATCGACACCTGGGAGAGTCGGGGATCGACCCGACATTTCGTCGCAAAGCTTCGGAGCGCCTCACAATCCTGCTCGAACGGACGGAAGACTGGGATG
>JAHEEJ010000115.1 GCA_024640705.1 Deltaproteobacteria bacterium | reverse complement strand
CATCCACTCCATGTTGTCGAGCGGCTCGAAGAGCAGCACCATCCGCGCCGCCCAGTTGTCGACGTTGTTCGTGTAGGGCTTGAGGCCGGCGAATGTATCCAGGCCCGGTTGGAGCGGATCGTCAACCCAGACTCCATTGACCTTTTCGGGATCTCCCGGATTCAGGTACTCCGATTCGAAGGTGGATATCGCACCCGGAGACTTCATGAGGCAGGCGTTGTCGACGTCGTCGACTCTGAAGTTCGGCCGGATGAAGCCGACCTTCGTGCCCGTCGTTGCGACGAGAACGCCGTTTTCATCGTAGAGGTCCTCGGCGAGGACCACCGCGTTGGTTTCGGTGCCCCAGCCGATGCTGCCTCCGGCGACGGTCCGCTGCGCGTCTCTGGCGGCTTCCCAGTCGAGGAATACGAACGCCTCGGAACCCCTTTTCGTACCGTCCGGGTTCTTGGGGAATGTAACCGCGTTGCCGTTTTCTCTCAGGATCTGTGCCCGTCGCTTTTCCCCATTTTCCCACTGCGCCGCGGGTATCAGCGAGTTATAGAGGGCCTGGGTCGCCTCCTCACCGGGATCTGGCTTGCCGTATTTCGTCGGGTCCCAGCCCGCGCACTGGTTCTTCGTGTAGCCGTCCCGCCACTGGGCGGTGCCCGACACGCGCATCGAAAGCATGTCTTCGATCAGCGGAATGTTGATCGCGGCCTCGACCTCTTTGTCGTCGAAATTGCCGTAGGTGAGGCTGGTCGAGACGCCGAACTCGCCGTCCGGCATCGCCGAGCGGATCATGATCGCGCCCGCGGTGGCGTTGCGGCCATTGACGCTTCCCTGGGGTCCGCGCAGCACATCGATTCCGTCGATGTCGAAGAGTTGACCGAGCTGGATCGCGGGCGAGTTGATGTTGACGCCGTCCTGGTAGACGGCGACGGCTCCGGCCGCGTTCGCGTTGTAGTCCTTCAGCCCGATCCCGCGGATGAAGATGGTGGGGTTCGACGCCGCGAAGGCGGTGTTGATTTCGAGATTGGGCGTGTAGTCGGCGAGGTCGGCGATGTCTTCGATCCGCAGCGCCTGTAGATCGCCGGCACTGAACGACGTGCTGGAGGTCGGGGCATCCTGGAGGGTGTTCTGCTTCTCGCCGGTGATCAAGATCTCCTCGATGTCACTGGCCTGGAAGAGCATCTCGTCCCGATCCATCCTGAGCGGCTCACCGAAATCCGTGGCATCGGCTGCTTCGGCGTCGCTTTCGATGTCCGTCGGATCGTTGGGATCGTCGGGATCCTGGGCCGAAGCGGGAACGACCAATAACAGCGCGGCGGTCAAGAGCGCAAATTTACGCTGCCAGAAATTCAGAGCGAGCATGCGGTTTCCCATGGTGAGCATCGATATCGGCTTCTCGAAAGTCGGTTGCCTACATCCCGATGGTACGTGGACCCAGGCGGTTCCGCCTGATCGGAAGCTGATCCTTTCCTGATCTTTGCCTCACACTTGCGGTGTCCAAGGTGTATACGAGAGATTCGGCATTTTTGCACCCGATTTCAGGCATTCCGTTGGGCCGGTGGGTATACTAGGTCGTTCGAAATTTCAGCACATGCATCGCGTCTTGCCACAGGGTCGATTCGCTGCGAGCGGGCCCCCAGGCCGGAGCAGGAGCGCAGGGGGAAAATAGGGTGAAACCCGTTATCGCAATCCTTTGGATCCTCAGCATTGTATTGGCGGTCGGCCTCACCCGGCTAGCCGACCCGGACCGGGGCGGGTCCGAGTCCGGCCGTTCGTTCGACGAGGCCTTCAGCGAGATCGAACCGGTCCGGCGAGCCTACCTGATCAGCCGCGCGCTCCAGGATCTCGGCTCCGACCAGCTGCCAGAGCTGATCCAAGCGCTCTCGGATCGCCGGATGGGGATTGTCAACGAAGAGGTGCGGCTGGTCATGATCGCGTGGGCGCGTATCGACCCTTCCGGGGCATTCGAGTGGGCGCAACAAGGGCCGAAAAACTGGCGGTCGGTACTGACCGACCAGGCCATGTACGCCTGGGCCTACAACGATGGCCCCGGGGCGCTTCGCAAGCTGGAATCGCTCGAAGACCCCGCGCTGAAGCTGCGGCTGAGGTCGGCCGTAGTCGACGGCTGGATGCGCAGTGACGACAAGCTGGGCGCCACCGAATACATCGCCAACTTCCCCGACCTGAAGCGGCGAGGCCGGCTCTTCTTCCTGCTCGCGGGCGAGATCGTGATGTCCGAGGGTAGGGAAGGAGCGATGCGCTGGGTCGAGGCGCTTCCCGACGATGCCCCCAACCAGGTGAAGCTGGGTCTCTTCCATCACGTTGCGATGATGGTGGCCAGCGAAGACCCGGTGAGCGCCGCTGAATGGTTCTACGCGAATCGCACGAAATCCTTCACCGAGGGGGCGCTTTCAGGTATCGCGCGGAGATGGGTGCAGCATCACGACCGTCCGTCTGCATTCGAGTGGTTGCTGGCCATGGACAGCGACGGGCTCCGCGCGGGAGAGCGCGATGACGCGATCGCCGACGGCTTTCGCAGTTGGATGCAGATCGACCCCGATGCCGCCCAGGAGTGGCTGCTCGCTCAACTTCCCAACCCCGCACTCGATTCCGCCGTCGCGGAGGCCGGCAAGAGACTCACGCCGACAGATCCCGGCAAGGCGATGGAGTGGGCGCTGCGGTTGATCGATGACGATGAGCGCCGCACCCAGTTGATTCGCGCGGGCAAACGATGGCGGGAAAAGGATCCGGATGCCTTCGACCAATGGCTGAAGGAGAACGAGCTCCCCGAAGAGATCCGGATGAGGATTCTGACGGCGCCGAAGAAGGGCGGCGGCCGGATGACGCTGAAGCCCAAACCGCCAGCGGCTGGGCAGCCTTAGTGGGCTGCAGCCCGAATCGACGGGTTTCGGGTGGGTGAGCGAAAGCCATGATTCGCCTCGTGGCGTTGCTGCTCACCGTGCTGACCGGGTTTACGGGCCTCGTCTACGAGGTGACCTGGCAGAAGTACCTGGCCACGCTGCTCGGATCGCACGGCGAGGCCACCGCCGCGGTGCTGGCGATCTTCCTCGGCGGGCTCTCGCTGGGTTACGCGTTCTTCGGCCGGGCGTCGCGCCGGTTGGTGGAGCGCGCCCGGCTGCGTTCGCGGCCCGTGCGGCTGCTCTACTTCTACGCAATCGTCGAGGCCGGGATTGGGCTCTACGCGTTGTTGTTTCCGAGCCTGTTTGGCGTTTTTCAGCGGATTTCGCTGTTCGTTCCACACGGCAATGCGGGGCTCGGATTCGCGTTCGATGTCGGCCTCTCGGCGCTGCTGATCGGTCCACCGACGGTGCTGATGGGCGGCACGATCCCGATCCTCACGCTCGCCCTCGCGGGCGACCTCAAGCACGCGACCCGAATACACGCCCTGATCTATGGCTTCAACACCGCCGGTGCCTTCGTCGGAGCGCTGGCGGGGGGCTTTCTCCTGATCCCGTGGCTGGGGCTCGACGGGGTCGTCTACGTGATGGGATCCGTGAACCTCGTCGCGGCCGCGATTTTTGCAGAGCTCGACCGCCACACCGACAGCATTGAACTCGATGTGACCACGCCCTCTGCGGTCGAGCCGGTCGCGAGATTTGCCGCCTGGGCGTGCGTCTCGCTGTTGGCGGGCTTCGCGATGATGGCACTCCAGACGACCTTCAATCGCGTCGGTGCGCTCGCGTTCGGCTCCTCCCAGTTTACGTTTGCGTCGATCGTGGCGGTCTTCGTCGCGTGCATTGCGCTCGGCAGTCTCGCCGTGTCGGCGTTCGGAAAGATTCCCCGCGGTCTGGTGGTGGGCTCTCAATGGCTGCTGGTCCTTCTGCTCTTTCCCCTCTATCTGGTGATGGAAGACGCCACCTACTGGGCGCACGTGATTCGCGTGCTCTTCTACCCGATCGACCAGGCCTTTTACGCGTATCATCTGCTCAACTTCCAGGCGATCTTTCTCGTTCTGTTCGTTCCGATCGGCCTTTCGGGGGCGCTGCTTCCGCTGCTCTTCCACGCGCTGCGGCGCGAAGTGCGGGAGTTGGGATCCGTCGCAGGGCGGCTCTACGCGTGGAATACCTTCGGCTCCCTCCTCGGGGCGCTGTTCGGCGGCTACTTGTTGCTCTTCTGGCTCGACCTTCATCACATCTTTCGGATTGCGATGGCGGCACTCGCGGTGGGCGCTTCGATCCTGACCGTCCTCGTGCTGCGCCCGATGCCGCGATTCGTCGTCCCGGTCATCTTGATTCCCACCCTCGGGGCGATCGCGCTCCTGCCCGCATGGTCTCCCGAGAGGCTTTCTGCGGGGCTCTTTCGCTCGCGCAGTGAGGGGCCGCTGAGTTTCCTCGGGCCCGATAAGATGTTTGCCGAACGAGACATCGGAACCGTGATCACCTACGACGATGGACCGACGAGCACGGTCACCGTGATCGATCCGGTCGGGTCACCGGAGAATCGGAGCATCCTGGTCAACGGCAAGTCGGACGGTGCGCTCGTGAGCGACTACCCGACGATGGCGATGACTGCGCTGGTTCCGGCCCTCATGGCCGAGAGCCACGAAAACTGCTTCGTGATCGGTTTCGGGACCGGCGTCACGACCGGGGAACTCGCAGCCCTCGACGATACGCGGTCCGTGAGCGTGGCCGAGATTTCGCATGGCGTGATCGAAGCGGCGCCGCTCTTCGACGAGGGAAACCGCAGAGCCTCGAGGAACCCAAAGGTTACGATTCGCCGCGGCGATGCCTATCGGACACTGCTCCGGAGCCGGGAAGTGTACGACTTGATCATCTCGGAGCCGAGCAACCCGTGGGTGGTCGGCGTCGAGATGCTCTACAGCCGTGAGTTTCTCGAGGCTGCGCGGGAGCACCTGGCCCCGGGCGGCGTTTACGCCCAGTGGTTCCACGATTACGAATCCGATCACGAGGTCGTGGAACTCGTGTTGCGCACCTACGCGTCGGTCTTTCCCAATGTTTCGGTCTGGTACACCCTGGCCTCCGACATGCTCCTGCTCGGATTCAACCAGGTGGACCGGGCGCTCGACGTCGATGCCCTCGAGGAGCGCTTTGCGCACAGCGACTTCGCGGCGGGATTCAAGCGCGTCGGGATCGAAAGCTTTGCCCAGCTCGTCGCTCATGAACTGCTGCCACTCGGAACGGTGCATGCGGTGGAGCAGTCGGGCGAGATCCACACCTTGCGCCACCCGCTGTTGAGCTACCGCGCAGCGCGCGCATTCTTCCGGGGCCGCATGGGGACACTGGTTCCGTATCAAACTCGGGCGCAAGAGCGGGTGGCAATGCAGAACTCGCTGCTCCGTCGGTACGCGAAAGGCCAAACGCCGCTTCCCCACGAACTCGTCGAGGCAGCCACATTCGAGGCCTGCCGCTTCCACCGGAACGAGCACTGCGGGACGTTCTTTGCGCTCTGGTCGCTCCTCTACCCGCAATCGCCGACCCTGAAGGGCGCTCTCTCCGCCTCGAGAAAGAAAGGAGACGAGTCCAGCAGATACCTCTCACCCCAGAGCCTCGAGGGATTGATGATGCTGTTTGGCGCCGGGGAATCGGGCTTGAACAGAACCTACTCTGCCTCTGAGGCCGAAAACTTAACGGGGCGATTTCGCCGCCATTATCATCACGTCGTGCCGTTCAGCCGCGATCGGCTCGACGAAATCTGGAATCGCTGCCACGGAGCAGACTGCCGGCGCCGGCAGCTTTCGGCCGAGTCCCAGATCGGAATCCGTCAGGGCGAATTCGACGCTCAGGCGGATCGCCCATCGGGACGCATGGACCCGGAGACATGAGCCGGCCCGCGCTTTCCAGTATCGTCGATCCGCCAAAGCCAATTTGTTGGGTGGCGCGTTAGCAATCAAAGGAGTTCGTCTTGCGTATCCTCAGCCGTAACTACTTCGTGGTCAGCGTTGCCCTGCTCGCCCTTTCGCTCGGATTGGCGTGTGGGAAAGATGAAGATCCCATGGTCGAGATTCGCAAGCTCCACGCTGAGGGGCGCTACGCGGCGACGGTCGATCAACTCCGAGCCCTCGTCGATGAGGATCCCTCGCGCGCCGAGGCCCAATTCCTGCTCGGTTCGGCGCTGCTGCTTTCCGGAAATGGTGGTCTCGCGGTCTGGCCGCTTCGAGCTGCCACTCGATTCCCCGAGTACGCGATCGAAGCGCGCATGCTGTTGGCGCGCTCGATGTTGGAGAGTCGCACCGCTCCGGACGCGATTCCGGTCATCAACGAGGTGCTCGAACTCGAACCCGAGAACATTCCCGCGATGGTTCTGCGCATCCAGGCGCACCAGGCGACCGGTGACAACGACGAAGCGCTCGCCGATATCGAGCGGGTACTCGAACTCGATCCCACCAACATTCCCGTCCTGGTTCCGCGTGTGACGGCGCTGATTGCAACCCAGAAGATCGACGAGGCCGAAAGTGCGATCGAGGCCGCACGTGAGCGGCTCGACAACACGGACGAGGAAATCGATCCGTCTTTTCGCGCGACGCTGTGCATCGCGCGCGGCATGTTTGCATTCGAGAAGGGGGAGCAGGAGGTCGCCGAGGCCCAATACGGTGAGTGCCTCGAGCAGTTCCCCGTGCACCCGATGGTCGTACAGGAGACCGCGAGATTCTACGAGATGATCGACCAGGAGGAGCGCGCAATCGAGATCCTCCAGGCGGCTTTCGATGCCAGTGGGAACAGTGTCTTCCGCCTGGCCATCGCACAGCGGATGAAGCGGGCCGGCGATGCCGAAGAAGAGGAGCGATTGCTGCGCGCTGAGGCCGAGGAGCGACCCAGCACGACCGCCTGGTTTGCACTGGCCGATTTTCATGTGGGGCGAGACGAATTCGACAAGGCGCTCGAGGCTTTCGATCACGCGCTCGCGCTGAGCCCCAACCCCCCGGAGACTCTCCTGTTTGCGTATGCGGACACGCTGGTTCAGGCTGAGCAGTTCGATAAAGCGCGCAGTCTGGTGGAGGGATTCGAGCAATCGGCACTCCGCGACCTGATCCTCGGGCGCATACTCCTCGCTCAGGGCGACCCCGCTGGCGCACTCGTCTCCTTCGAGGCCGGAATCCTGCTCTGGCCGAACAATCCAGCAGCGCGTTTTCTCGCGGGCGAGGCCGCCGAGCGCGTCGGAGACTTCGAACGCGCCATTTCCGAATACCGCGAGTCGATCCGGGCGAACCCCGCCCGCACGAAGGCCGCGCTGGAATTGGCCGAGCTCTACTATGTGCAAGGCCATTTTGCCGACGCGCTCGATGCGGTCCAACGCTATGTGCAGGCCAAGCCGCAAGACGTCGAAGGCATGCTCGTGGCGGTTCGCGTAGCGCACAAAGCGCGCCGCTTCGGGGTCGCCAGCGATGGTCTCACGCGCCTCTCTGAAATGCCCGAGCACGCCGGTACGGCAGTGGCCGAACACGCGACGCTGCTCGCCGAGAGCAGCCCGGATGGGGCCGCGACGGCCGTGAAGACCGTCGAAGAGTCGGACCTGGATCTCACGGATCCCATCAATGCGGAGGCGCTGCGCGTCTTGCTCAAGTATCTGGCTGAGCTGGGGGAGCACGCGAAGGCGGAAAAACGGATTGCCAGCGCGCTTGGCGCGCATCCCGAGGCAGCGGTATTCCACGAGCTCAACGGTCAGGTGCTGAGTGCCGCGGGCAAGTCGCCCGAGAAGGCCCGCGAGGCGTTCGATCGCGCCCTCGAACTGGACCCGGAGCACGCCAAGGCGCTGATCGGTCTCGCGGCGCTCTCGGTCCAGGCTGGCGAAGTCGACACGGCGCTGGCTCTCTACGACCGGGCCGCCAAGCTCGAACCCCAGGATTCGACTGCGGTTCTCTCCGCCGCGAAGCTCGAACTCGGTGCGGGTCGGACCGCCGCCGCGCAGGCGCGTTTCGAAGCGGTTCTCGCCCATCACCCTCGGCAGGCGGACGCGGCGATCGAACTCGCGCGCATTCTCGCCAATCAGGGGAAATTCGAGGCGAGCCTCGACTATGTGCACTGGGCCGAGTGGCTGCGCGCACCCGAGGCTGAGGAAACGATGGCTTGGATCGAGGGGCTTCGCGCACAGCGAGCCAACGCCGGGAATGCCCCGGCGGCTTCCGATTAGGACGTCGCGCTAACATGATGGCGTGCTCCGCTCACGCCTCGAGGATTTGGTCGTGATTTCGGCGATCCGGTTTTGGAATTGTCGATTGCTCGTCGGGAGCTTCGCGATCGCGGCTGCGCTCGGATCGGTAGGCTGCAGGGACGTCACCCCTGTCGCCGGCATCATCACTTCCGATGCGACCTGGGACCCGGCGGGCAACCCCTATGTGATGACCGACGATGTCACGGTTTCCGAGGGTGTGACGCTGACGCTGTCACCGGGTGTCGTGGTGAAGGCGGATTCGGCCCTCCGCGAATTGATCGTGCTCGGGACGCTCGTCGCAAATGGGACGGCTGAGCAACCCATCGTTCTGACCTCCTACAAAGACGACACCGCGCACGGAGATACGAACGGAGACGGCGCTGCGACGACGCCCGCCTTTGGCGACTGGGTCGGAGTCGGCTTTGCCGCCAGTAGCCCGGGCGCCATTGGTGACTTCGTCGAGATTCGCCACACAGGGTATTACGGCGAAACGGGCACCAACTACTCCCAGCCCGAGAGCGATGTCGACCTCCGCGTGCGCATCGCCTGTATGCGCTGCCACCAGTTTCCCGAGCCCGAGATCCTGCCGCGCGAGCTGTGGGAAGCTCAGCTGGTGGCCATGCACGGAATCGTGCCGGTATTACCGCCCGAGCGTGGCGGCTCACCGATCGGATTCTCACTCCGAGAAGTCGTCGAGTGGTACAACACGAAGTCACCGGAGGTCTTCTCGTTGCCGCGCTCGCTTACCCAAAGCGGCCCCGCTCCGATTCAATTCCGCAAGCGAACCATCCCGGTGGGCCCCGAAGGTATTCCGGCGATTGCTACGCTGACGCGCCTCGAGCCGGGTCTGTTCGGCAATCGAGATTTCGTGCTTACCGCCGTCGATATGGTCAACGGCAACGTCTACCTGATCTCCGCCTCGGAGGGGCCGCAGTTGATCGGCGGCACGGGTCACCCGGTGCGCGCCATCCCGGGCGATCTCAACGGTGATGGCCTCACGGATCTGGTCGTGAGCGATCTCGGTTTCATGGGGTTGAGCGACGAACTCGCGGGTCGCGTGCTCGTTGCGCTGCAGTCGCCCGATGGAAGTTTCGACTTCCAGCCGATCTTCGACGGGGTGGGCCGGTTGGCCGACGCGCGCCCGATGGATCTCGACCTCGATGGAGACCTCGATGTCGTCGTCGGCTCTTTCGGTTGGCGTCTGACCGGAGGCATCTACGTGTTGCACAACGAAACCAAAGCCGGCGGCCCGTTGAAATTTCGCAGCGAGACGCTCGTCGGGCGCGCCGGGGCGGTTTCCGTGATCCCACTGCCACCGCGGGAGCCGGATGCGGGTCCCGGTTTTGCGGTCGCGTTCGCGCAGCATTTCGAGTACATCTCGGCGTTCTATCCCGAATCAACCAAAAATGCCGAGAAGGCCAAGGGCGGCGCCGCAAAAGATCTGGTCTACGAAGAAAACGTCCTGTATCGCGCGCCCCATCCGAATTGGGGAATGAGTAATCTCGAGGTGGTCGACCTGGATGGCGACTCCGATCTCGATTTCCTGCTCGCTCACGGCGACACCCTCGACGATGGTTTCGCGTTCAAGCCCTATCAGGGCGTGATGTGGCTCGAAAACATTGGCGGACATTATGAACCGCACCGGATCGGCACCCTCTACGGTGCGCATCGCGCCGAGGCCGCGGATTTCGACGGGGATGGCGACCTCGACATCGTGACGGCCGGCTTTCTTCCACAGCTCACCCAACCCCTGCCGAAGGATCACATGCGCGTCGACTCGATCATCTGGTTCGAGCGCAAGGACGACGAGTGGATACCCTGGTCGGTAGAGATCAATCATCCGCGCCACACCGGCGTCACCGTGTTCGACTTCGATCGAGA
>JAHEEJ010000438.1 GCA_024640705.1 Deltaproteobacteria bacterium | reverse complement strand
AACGTCGCCCGGCCACAAACAAGGAGAGGCGGTAGGAGTCGGAGGAAGGTGAGATGAGTCAACTCGTAGAGGAACTGGAGCGACGTGATTTCCCGCGTGTGAGGCGGCGGTTGCCGTGCTCACTGCTGATCGGCGGGCGCTGCCATGCCGCAACCGTGCGCGATCTGTCTGCATACGGATTCTTCGTCGAGACGGATGTCGAGATCCGCCGGGGCATCGGTGTCATCGTGACGGTCAGCGGACCGGATGGAGAGCGCTTCCTGCTCGAGACCTACGCGCCACGCGAGCCGGCACTCACGCGCCACACCCCCTACCTGGTCCAGAGCGGTGTGGGGCTGCAGGTCGAGGACCCGCCGGATTGCTACATCCGCTGGGTCGAGAAATTCGGGAACTGAAGTACCCGACCATTCTACTCGCGAGCCATTCGCACCGACCCTGCATCCGCCATCGGCGGTGCGAAAATCGCTCGACGATCGACGGATCGACCGGTACTGTTTCGAGCCCGGAGGTCCGCGATGGTTCACGGCGGCTGTCTCTGTGGCGGGGTTCGCTACGAGATCTCGGGCAAGCTCGACAAGATGCACTTCTGCCACTGCCAGATGTGCCGCCGAGGCCACGGGACGCCCTTCGCCAACTACGTCGCGATCCATCCACGCGAAATCCACTACACGCGTGGTGACGATCTGATCTCGCGCTATCCATCTTCGGAAAGTACCGTGAGAACCTTCTGCAGTCGCTGCGGATCGAATCTCGAGTTCTCACCCCAAACCACTCCCGACGAGACCTGGATCGCATCGGGTGGATTCGATGACGACCCGCAGATCCGGCCGACCTTTCACATCTACGTCGACTCGAAGGCACCCTGGTTTGAGATCACCGATGATCTGACGCAATATCCGGTTTCGGACGACTGACGGCGTCGCGCCGCGAATCTCGTGAAGCCTGGAATCCAAAGGAAAAATCGATGGCCAAATATCGAGATGCGCTGCCCCAACTCAATGGCGACTGGTTTCTCACGGATGGCGGCATCGAAACGACTCTCGTCTTCCACAAGGGAATCGATCTACCTGAATTCGCGTCGTTTCCGCTGCTCGACAACGAGGCCGGTCGCAAGACGCTGCGCGACTGCGTGCGCCCCTACCTCGACCTCTCGCGCAAGCACGCTGCCGGGATCATCATCGAAACCGCGACCTGGCGCGCGAGCCGCGATTGGGCGCAGAAGCTCGGCATCTCATCGGCGGATCTCGAACGACTCACCCGCGCGGCCGTCGACGAAGTCGCCGCATTTCGCGAGGAATACGGGAAGAATGGGAACCCCGTCGTGATCAGCGGCAACCTTGGGCCGCGCGGCGACGCCTACAGCCCCGACCGGCAGCTCGGCATCGAAGAGGCCGAACACTACCACTCCGAGCAGGTCGGCATCTTTCGCGACACCGAAGTCGATCTGGTCACCTCGATGACGCTCACCCACGTCGAAGAGGCGATCGGGATCGCGCGCGCGGCGGGCGCGGCGGGTTTGCCGGTCGTGATCGGGTTCACGGTCGAAACGGATGGCCGACTTCCGAATGGCGAATCGCTTGGCGATGCAATCGAGGCCGTCGACCGGGACGATTGTGCGAGCCCCGTCTACTACATGATCAACTGCGCGCACCCGACGCATTTCGCGAGCGCGCTAGAGCCCGGCACTGGCTGGATCGAGCGGATTCGCTGTCTGCGCGCGAACGCCTCCGCGCTGAGCCACGCTGAACTCGACGAGGCGGCCGAGATCGACGAAGGGAACCCCGCCGAACTCGGCCGGCAGCATCGCCAATTGCTAGAGATGCTGACGAATGTCAACATTCTCGGCGGCTGCTGCGGAACCGACGAGCGCCACGTAGACGCGATCTTCCAGGCGTGTAAAGCCAGCTGATCAGCGGCCGAGCCTCGAGTGTGAGGGAGCGAGACATGATCCGAGGTGGCTGTTTGTGCGGCGGGGTTCGCTACGAGATATCGGGCGAACTCTCGGAGATCTGCTTCTGCCACTGCCAGATGTGCCGGCGCATTCACGGCACGCCGTTTGGGAGCTACGCGGCCGTTCGTCCCGAGCAGCGCCGCTACACCAGCGGTGAGGAGCTGATCGCCGAATATCCGAGTTCGGCTGGTGCGGTGCGAACCTTCTGCAGTCGCTGCGGGTCCAAGCTCGCGTTTGAAAACAGCCAGACGCCCGAAGAGATCTGGATCACAGCAGGAACGTTCGACGGCGATCCCGGGGTGCGCCCCGGTTCGCATATCTTCGTCGGCTCGAAAGCACCGTGGTACGAAATCACGGACGACTTGAAACAATCTCCAGAGGATTCCTGAATGTCGAAGAAAGATCTGTGGGTTTCACGGCTCCACTTGTTGGCTGGCTGTATCGTCGTCGCCTTGTCGGCGGCGTGCACGGCGACGGACAACGATGCGACGCACGTCGCCGGCCCGAAAAGCGTAACGGCAGCAGAACTCACCGAGCAGATCCAGAGTTCCAAATCGCCGCTGATCCTGGACGTACGGAGCGAGCAGGAGTTCGCAGAGGGCCACATTCCGGGTGCGCTGAACATCCCCTACGACCAACTCGGCGATCGCCTGTCAGAAATCGGTGTTGCCAAGACCGACGAAATCGTCGTCCACTGCCGCAGCGGGCACCGCGCGGGAATCGCAGAGAAGCTTCTGATCCAAGCGGGGTATTCGGACGTGCGCGATCTCGATGGGCACATGAACGCCTGGCAGAGCGGCGGATATCCAATCGAGGAGTCGCAGTGCTGCTGAGCGCGGGCTGAAGACGTGAAGCGAAACAG
>JAHEEJ010000437.1 GCA_024640705.1 Deltaproteobacteria bacterium | reverse complement strand
GGGTTGCGATTGCGCGCGCCGTCTCGATGCAGCCGCGGTTGCTGCTCGCCGACGAACCGACTGGGAATCTCGACACCCATTCGGGAGAGCAGATTCTCGACATGTTGGACGAGCTGAACCGGAACGGGATCACGCTCGCGGTCGTCACCCACGACCCCGAAGTCGCGAGGCGCGCGGACCGGGTTCTCGAGATGCGGGACGGCGAAATCGTGCGGCGGATCTCGGCCGCCGAAGTCAGCGACGCGAATCCGATCTTCGACCGCGGTCGCCGCGGGAATCGGCCTTGAAGCCGGAAGACACTTTCGGGTACGCGGTCAACGCGCTCATCCAACAGCCGCGTCGCGCCGGCCTGAGCCTGCTCGGTGTCGTGATCGGAGTGGTTGCGGTGATCTTCCTGACGGCTCTCGGAGAAGGGGCGCGGCTTTATGTGACCGAGCAATTCCAAACGCTCGGTACGGACGTCATCGTCGTGATCCCGGGCAAGACCGAGACCACGGGCATGATGCCCGGCTTTACCGGGACTCCAAACGACCTCACGCTCGACGACGCCGAGGCGCTGTTGCGGCGGATTCCGGAAGCCGTCCTGATCGCACCGGTCTCGATGGGAAACGAGACGGTTTCGTATCAGAACAAGAGCCGCCAGGTGGTCGTTCTGGGCTCTACGCCTGCGTTCTTCGAGTTGCGCGGGATCCCGATCGCGCGCGGAACCGGACTTCCGGAAGGCGATATCGATCGGGGCGCAAACGTGGCCGTGCTCGGAAGGGAAACCGCAGAGGAGCTCTTTGCGGAGGAGAATCCGGTGGGGAAATCCATTCGGGTCGGGGAGTGGCGGATCCGGGTGATCGGCGTCAACGGGCCGCGCGGGACACACCTCGGCCAGAATCTCGACATGGTTTCGATCGTTCCGGTCGCGACCGGCATGCGGATGTTCAATCGCACCTCATTGTTCCGGATCATGATCCAGCTGCGGCCCGGTTCGGATATCGAAGCCGTGAAAGAAAAGATCGAGGCCGTGATTCTCGATCGCCACAGAGAAGTCGACGTCACCTGCATGACGCCCGATTCGGTGATCGAATCCCTTTCGGCGATCGTGGCCACGCTCACGTTGGTCCTCGTGGGGATCGCCGCCATTTCGTTGAGCGTCGCGGGGATCGGCATCATGAACGTGATGCTGGTTGCCGTCTCCGAACGCCGAGCTGAAATCGGGCTGCTCAAGGCGCTCGGCGCGACGCATCGTCAAGTGCTGCTGGTCTTCTTGATGGAATCGCTGTTGATTTCGACAGCCGGCGCCATGGTCGGATTGGGGATCGGCTACGCGACGATCTATGCCGTCACCTGGATGTATCCCGCGATGCCCGCGGAAGCTCCGATCTGGGCCGTCGTTTCGGTACTCGCTCTTTCGGTCGTCGCGGGTGTGTTCTTCGGAGTGCTCCCCGCTCGTCGTGCGATGCGTCTCGATCCCATCATTGCGCTCTCGAGCAAGGGTTAGGAGGGAGAGGTGGAGCACCGCGACTTGCTTTCGATGGGCAGCGGGACGCTGCGCGCGAACAAGATGCGATCCGCGCTGTCGATGCTCGGGATTGCGATCGGAGTCGGATCGGTCGTGCTGCTCACTTCGATCGGTGAGGGTACGCGCGTCTACATCCTGAATGAATTCTCGCAATTCGGCACGAATGTCCTGATGATCAATCCCGGCAAGGCCGAGACCAGCGGGATTCCCGGAGCCCTGGGCGGGACCACCCGGAAACTCACGCTGGACGATGCGGTTGCGGTCGAGCGTTTGCCGCACGTCGATGCGATCGTTCCGATGACGATGGCGCTCGCGCGCGTCGAGACGCTCGGGAAAGGTCGCAGCGTTGCGATCTACGGCGTGACACCTTCGCTGCCCGATGTCTGGAAGTTCGAAATCGGCCAGGGTGAGTTTCTGGATAACACCGACATACATCGATCCAGTCCGGTCGCGGCACTCGGTCCCAAGGTCAAACGCGAACTCTTTGGAGATGAAAACGCACTTGGGAAGATGATCCGAATCGCGGACACGCGGCTTCGCGTGATCGGAATCATGGCTCCCAAGGGCCAAACCCTCGGCTTCGATCTCGACGACGCCGTCTACATCCCGGTTGCCCTCGCGATGCGGATGTTCAACATGGAAGAACTCACTGAAATCGACGTGACCTTCGCGCACGGTGGGCTCGTCGACGTCGTCGAGGAACAGGTTCGGGAACTGCTCATCGACCGCCACCGCGGGCACGAGGATTTCACGATCACGACCCAGGCGGCAATGCTCGACGTCTTCGGCAAGGTGATCAACGGCATCACGCTCGCGGTCAGCTTCATCGCGGGGATCTCGCTGCTCGTCGGTGCAGTGGGGATCTTCACGATGATGTGGATCTCGGTTGGAGAACGCGTTTCGGAGATCGGTCTGATGATGGCGGTCGGAGCGACGCGAGAGCAGATCCAGCGCATCTTCCTGATGGAGGCGATCCTGCTGACGACCACGGGGGGCGCGATCGGAGCCGTCGCTGGTGTTGCGATGGCGTTGGGGCTCCGCGCGTTCCTTCCCTCGCTTCCAGTCGAGATCCCGATCGACTTCTTGTTCATTGCGATTGCGATGAGTGCCATCGTCGGGATCGCTTCGGGCGTTGCGCCTGCGAGGCGCGCCGCCGGGCTGGAGCCCGTGGAAGCCCTGCACACGGATTAGACCCCCCAACCGCTGGGAGGGCCGGGTTCGGGCATCTCGTGTACTGTGAGGCCCACGCCATGTCGAATTCACTCGTCGATCAAATCCTCAACGCGCGCGTCTACGACGTGGCGCG
>JAHEEJ010000436.1 GCA_024640705.1 Deltaproteobacteria bacterium | reverse complement strand
GGGCGCCGCGTGAGACCCTCAAAACGGTCCGGCTCCCATAGACTCCCCGGGTAGGTCCGCGCCGCTCGGGCCGTCGGCTCAATGCCGAACGCCGAGGTGCCGAGGAGCAAGCGTGCAGCCGTTACCCTGGAATCGCCGCGCCGCCATCACCGTCGTCTCGCTCGCCGCTACGCTGCTGATCGGCCTCGCCGATCGCGCGAGCGGATACGAGATCAGTTTCTCCATCTTCTACCTGATCCCGATTTCGACGGCTGCTTGGTTTCTCGGATTCACGGCCGGCCTCGCGATCTCGTCGATCAGCGCATTGACCTGGTTCTTGAACGACTCCGCGATCGGTGGGCACACGTACTCACACGAGCTGATTCCGTACTGGAACGCCTTCATGCGCCTGGCGTTGTTTGCGATCGTGACGTTCATTTTGGCGCGATTGCGCGCGGCAGGAGAGCGCGAACGCGATGCGCACCACAAGCTCGAACTCTCGTACACCGCACTCGACGAGCTGCGCAAACAGCAGTTGCTCATCAAGGACCAGATCCTGTCCAACGTCTCCCACGAGTTGCGCACCCCACTCACGGCCGTCCACCAGTTCGTCACGATCCTGCTCGACGGGCTCGCGGGCAGACTCGAGCCGCAACAGCGCGAGTATCTCGAAATCGCGCGCAGGAACGTCGACCAACTCACCAACATGATCCAGGATCTTCTCGACGCCACCCGCGCCGAAGCAGGCAAGCTGAGCGTGGATCTCTCCAGCGTGCCGCTTCAGGCTGTCGTCGAGGAAGTCGTGCGGACGCTGCAATCGCGCGCGCAGGAACTCGGAATTTCGCTCGAGCACGAGATGACCGAACCGCTCCCACCGGTACTCGCAGATCCCGCGCGCATCCGTCAGATCATGATCAACCTGATCGACAACGCGCTCAAGTTCACGCCGCGCGGTGGGCGGGTGACCGTGCGATCCTCGCGACACGACCCCCGCCATGCACAGATCAGCGTGAGCGACACCGGCAAGGGAATTCCGCCCGACGTCGAGGCCAGGCTCTTCGAGCGGCTGTTCCAGGGGCCGCGGGATGCGACGGTGAGCCGACAGGGGCTCGGGCTCGGATTGTTCATCTGCCGGGAACTCGTGACGCTCCAGGGCGGACGCATCGCGGTGGAAAGCGAACCCGGCCGCGGCAGCCGGTTCTTTTTTACGCTCCCGCTGGTCGCGGATTTGGCCGAAGAGTCTCCGGAGAGGAGACCCACATGAAGCGAAAGATCCTGATCGTCGAAGACGACGCCGATCTGCGCCGCGCGCTCGGAGAGCGACTGAGGAGCCAGGACTACGAGGTCGTCACGGCGGCTGATGGCGCATCCGCGGTCGCGACGGCACGATCGGAGCGCCCGCACCTGGTGCTGCTCGATCTCGGCCTGCCGGTGGGGGACGGCTTCACGGTGATCGAGCGACTCAAACGGATTCCTACCGGCGGAAACCCTCCGATCGTCGTGCTATCCGCGCGACAAGCGGCGCCGGATCGCGACCGGGCGCTCAAACTCGGTGCGGCGGAATACTTCACCAAACCGTTCGACAACGATCAACTGCTGCGCACCATTCGGGAATTGCTGCCGTCCGACCCAGACGCTCCCGGCGCCACCGAATTGCATCTGCCGAGGCTCCTGATCGTCGAGGACGATGCGGACACCCGCCTCGGCTTGCAGGTGCGACTCCAGGCGAGCGGATTCGAGGTGGCGACGGCGGCCGATGCGACCATGGCGCTCACGCTGGCGCATCGTGTGAAACCCGATCTGATCACGCTGGACCTGGGTCTGCCGGGTGGCGACGGCCTACAGGTGTTGGAGCGGATCCGAAATCAACCCGGTCTCGACGGGGTTCCGGTGGTCGTGTTGAGCGCCCGAGACGGCGGTGTGCACGGGCCCCGGGCCCTCGAGGCGGGCGCCGCCGCCTACCTCGAGAAGCCGGTTGACAACGCGAAACTGCTGGCCGCCATTCGCAGCGCACTCGGCGTGCGACAAGCCTGACGCGGTCGCCCGGACCGTTTCGATCCGGATCGCGACGTTCAGTGCCCGAGCGCCCAGCTGCGATTCGTGCGCCGGATCGCCTTCAGCACGGCCCGCTCGATGCAGGCGAAATCGTGCACGGACTTGATCAGGTAGTCGTGCACGCCCGCGCGCCGCGCCATATTGGCGAGGGCGGGATCCGCGTTTGCCGTGAGCACCAGGATCGGCACCAGGCGGGCCACACCGCACGCGTAGGCCAGCGTACTCGCCCCGTGCGAGTCGAGCAGACTCAGATCGAGGAGAATCGCGTCCGGCCGCCGCACCTCGAGGCGCGCGAACAGTGCGTCGAGGCTCGACAAACACTGTACGCGGTAGCGTGCGGACCGCGAGCGCGCGAATCTGCGCTCCAGCGCGCACGCAAAGTCGGCATCGTCTTCCGCGAGCAGCAGCTGCAGCGGGCGCGCGTACGCGATGATCGGATCCGAGTACGAACGGCCGGCCGGATCACCCAGGCTGTGAATATGGATCATGATCGCTTCTCCTCGTATCCCTCGACGCTTCTCGAGTGACGCACCGGGGCGCGCACGCGCGGCCGCTCGCTCCGGTGCAACGGGCGAAGCAAGGAGCGCAAGAGCGCCCGGCACTCGGCGAGTGCGAAGGGCTTGCGCAGAAATGGCGTCCCGGCGCCGCCCACGGAATGCAGATAATCGGAGAGCGGCCAGGCCGACATCACCGCGAAGATCGCCTGCGGCTGGCTCTCCCAGCAGCACGCCCGCAGGCCGAGGCCCGAGCCCTCCTCGCCCAGGCACTGATCGACGAGCACCGCAT
>JAHEEJ010000435.1 GCA_024640705.1 Deltaproteobacteria bacterium | reverse complement strand
CGCAGATGATCGGGCAGCAGGATCATGCGCGGATCGGGGCTGTGCCAGAGAATGGGCAGCCCGTCTTCGTACCAGGGAAAGATTCCCATCGAGTAGGCGAGCAGGAGTCGCTCCACTCCGAGGTCGCCGCCCACGGCGAGCAATCCGCTCGGATCGGCGTCTTCCGGCGCCGGGAAGCTCAACTCATGCGTCAGTCGATAGATGGGCACGCTGCTCCTCGACCCACCGGTCGTTGCGCGAGCCGGCGCGGTCGATCCGACTCGTCGCGATGCCTATACTCGGCCCAACCAGATGGTCACGCCCATTCTAAAACACCAATCGCCCCCGGAGTGGGCTGGCCAGCGGGCTGCGCGCGCCCGTCACGCTTGGCTCGCGCTCCCGCTGATCGCGCTCGCGTGTGGCGAGCCTTCGAACCCGCAAGCACCCGAGCAAGCGGCAGTCGCTCGAATCGAGCAACCCGCAGAGCCACCGCGCGTTCCGACGCCACTGCTCGTCGGAAATCACCTCCGCAATCCAGGTTTCGAAGCGAACGATGTGGGTTGGGGAGAGATCGAGGATCGCAAGCAGGTCGATTTCGAGGTCGTCGACGAGCCGACTCACTCGGGGCGGGGAGCCGCTCATCTGACTGCGTCCTGGCAACCCGGAGACCGCGAACAATCCGTCAGCCTGCGAAGCGCCATCCAGGAGATTTCGCCGCCGCTCTTTCCGGATCGGATCGCCGGTTGGTATCGGGTGGATCGATGGGAGAACACTCCCGACCCGGGCGCCCTTCAGCTGCAGATCATCGTCGGCGTGATCGGCGACCCGCGTACCCTCGAAATCGTTCGAACGGACGACCCCAACGAACCGGAGGTCCACCCGGAACTCAACAACTTCCAACTCCGCTACCAACTCGCGGGGCCGACCGAGGAGCCCGAGGACGGCGCGAACATCCGCAATCGCGTCATCGGCAAGGGGCCGCCGGAGTTGGGAAGCTGGGTGCGTTTCGATCTCCCCGTCAAATCCGACTTCGCGCAGCGCTGGAACCACGTACCTGCAAATTTTCGGCAATTGCGCGTGATGTTCGGCGTTCGCTGGGATGACAAAGAAGAGGGAGCCGCGCTGCGCGCGGACGTCTACTATGACGACTTGTTCTTCGGATTCGACGATCTGTGAGATTCGCGACCTTCCAGCGCTCGGCTGCGTCGCGTGCGGTGTCTCACTGACGAGTCCAGAGCGCCGGAGTTCGCGCGTCACCCAATCGATCCGAACCGCCACTCACCCGGGAAGGCAATCGGGCGGGCGTTCGGCGGTGCGCAAAGGGGGTTCAGGTTGAATCAGATCAGGGCCGCCAATCCGCGCACCCTCGCGCTTGGAGTGACCGCACTGATTCTGGCCGCGATCGCCTATCGGGCCCTGTTCGAATCGACTGGTGGTTACGATCTCGAGCAGGACGTCGAGATGCTGTTCTTCCACAGCTCCGCGTCCGGCCCGCCGGTCGTTCTGGTCGTCGCACTCTGGTTCATCTACCGCCGCTGGCATCGCCTGGTCGCGCTGCCGCGCCAGACCGCGTGGGGCCTCGGGCTCGGACTCTTGCTGCCGTGCGTTCTGATCTACGGCTGGGCGATCTACACGGGCGCCCAGAATCTGCTCGTCTTCGCCCTGATGCTGAATCTGCTGGGTTGCGGGGCGCTGATCTGGGGTGCGCGGGCGTTGCGCGTGCTCGTGCTGCCGACGACCTTCCTGGTCCTCGCGATGCGCATCCCGACGGCATTGCTCAACGAGATTCTCTGGAAATTCCAGATCTGGACCGCGGAATACACGGGCGTTCTGCTGCACCTGGTTGGACAGACGGCCACGGTTGCGGGAGACCAGATCCTGCTGCCCGACCAGCACTTCGCAATCATCGAGACCTGCGCGGGGCTGCGCTCTTGCGAGTCGCTGACGATGCTCGCCTTCCTGATGGTGGACCTGTTTCGACGGCGGGGGCTACACGCGGGGCTCCTGATCGGCTTGGCGCCCCTGGTCGCCTTCGGCGTAAACGGCTTCCGGGCGCTCACGCTGATCCTGAACCCCCACTCGGAGATCCACGAGATCCACACCCTGCAGGGGGTTGCGATGCTGCTCGTCGGTCTCGTGATCCTCTATGGGATCGATGGCGGATTGGAGCGGCTGCTGGCCCACCGCAACCGAACCCCAGCTCCACGCCCGGCTCGACCCACATCTCCCCGCCGGGCATCGGGGCCCGCCGGGCCGCTCTTCGCCATCGCGGCGCTGGCCGCGCTCGTGGCGCTATCAGCGACGCTGCCGCGCTGGGAGGCTCCCGCACGCGGCTCGCTGCCGTTTCCCGACTCCCAGATTCCCAAGGAATTCGATGCCTGGACGTCTACAGCCCTCAAGACCGACCTGTCGTTTCTCGGGATCGTCCGCTTTCGGGCTCGGGTCGACCGCCGCTACGAGCGCAATGGCAGGTCCGTTGAGCTCTTCGTCGGCGTGGGCAGCCGCGACCCGCTCGATGCGAGCCCGTTCTCGCCCAAATCGGCGTATCCGGGCAGCGGATGGTGGAGGGAAGAGGCGAGGCAGATTTCGCTCGAGCCCGGCGCTCGCCAGGCTCGGGTGAGCGTCTTGCGCTACGGGACCGGAATTCGGCGCAAGCTGGTGCTGGACTGGACGGAGGGCACCGAGGGGCTCCTCGACGAAACCTTCCGATATGTGACCGCACTCGATAACAGCGCCTGGAGCCGGCCCCGAGAGGGCGTCGCGATCCGAATCAGCACCCCGCTGCACAGTGCGAGCCCCTCCGCGAAAGCAGCCGCGGAGGCGCTCCTGCTCGATTTCTACC
>JAHEEJ010000434.1 GCA_024640705.1 Deltaproteobacteria bacterium | reverse complement strand
CCTTTCTTGATGCCCTGGAGTTCGTCCCCCGCGCCGGGCTGCAGCAGCACGAGAAAGAAATCGACCATCGAGCGCACGCTGACCTCGCTCTGCCCAATGCCGACGGTTTCGACGATCACGACGTCGTAGCCCGCGGCCTCGCAGATCAGCATGGCCTCCCGGGTCCGCTCCGCGACGCCACCGAGCGAACCGCCCGATGGTGACGGCCGGATGAACGCGCCGGCTTCCTGGGCCAGCCGCTCCATCCGGGTCTTGTCGCCGAGGATGCTTCCCCCCGTGACGGGGCTGCTCGGATCGATCGCGAGCACCGCGACCTGGTGGCCGCGTTCGAGCAGGTAGATCCCGAGGCTCTCGATGAAGGTGCTCTTGCCGACACCGGGGGGACCGGTAACGCCCACCCGCATCGAGCGGCCCGTGTGTGGCACGAGTTCTTCGAGGATCGCCCGGCCCCGCTCGGCCTTCTCGGGTCGCTTGCTCTCGAGCAAGGTGATGGCTTTCGCCATGGCCTTTCGGTCGCCGCCGCGAATGGCCTCGGCCTCTTCTTTCACGGAGCGAACACCCGAGCTCATGAGCTCCGGGCTCGGATCACCTGGAGCACTTCCCGCGCAGCGCCGGGCACCGCGGTGCCCGGTCCAAAAATTGCCGCCACTCCCCTGCTCTTCAGGAATTCGTAGTCTTTCGGCGGAATGATTCCACCGACCACGACGGCCACGTTTTGCGCGCCGATCTTTTCGAGTTCCTGCACCAACTCGGGAACCAGGGTCTTGTGGCCCGCGGCCTGGCTCGAAACGCCGATCACGTGCACGTCGTTATCGACTGCCATGCGGGCAGCCTCCGCGGGCAACTGAAACAGCGGCCCCACGTCGACATCGAAACCGAGGTCCGCAAACGCGGTGGCGATGACCTTCATCCCGCGGTCGTGGCCATCCTGGCCGAGCTTGACGACCAGCATGCGCGGACGGCGCCCTTCCGCGGCGCCGAAGGCTTCGACCTCCGCGAGCACACTGTCGAATTCTTCGTCGCCCTCGTACACGCCGCGATATACCCCCGACACGGATTGTACGTCGGCCCGGTAGCGCGTAAAGACGTGCTCCAACGCCTCGCTGATTTCTCCAACGGTCGCTCGCGCTCGCGCAGCCTCGATCGAAGCTTCGAGCAGATTGCCCTTGCCACTTCGCGCAACCTCTTGAAGCGCATTCAGCGTCCGTTCGACCTCACTCGCATCGCGTTTCGCGCGAATCGATTCGAGCCGGGCGATCTGGGACTTTCGGACGGCTTCGTTGTCGATGTCGAGCAGGTCGAGTTCGACCTCCTCGTCGAGCTTGTATTTGTTCACACCGACGATCGAATCGTCGCCGCGATCGACCCGCGCCTGTCTCCGCGCCGCGCACTCTTCGATCCGAAGCTTCGGCATGCCCGCGACGATGGCCTTCGTCATGCCACCGAGTTGCTCGACTTCCGCGATGATCTTGCGCGCCTCGGCGGCCACGCTGGCCGTCAGCGACTCCATGAAATACGAGCCGCCCCAGGGGTCGATGACCGCGGGAATTCCGGTTTCTTCGGCGAGTACCAGTTGGGTGTTCCGCGCCGTGCGCGCCGTGCTGTCCGTCGGCAGGCCGAGTGCTTCGTCGTAGGCGTTGGTGTGCAGCGACTGGGTGCCACCAAAGACCGCCGCCATCGCTTCGATCGTCGTCCGGATCACATTGTTGATCGGATCGTGCTCCGTCAGGCTCGCACCCGAAGTCTGGCAGTGCGTCCGAAGCATCATCGAGCGGGGATCTTTTGGCTCGAACTGGGAAATCATTTCGGACCAGATCAGGCGCGCTGCACGCATCTTGGCGATCTCGAAGTAGAAGTTCATCCCGATCGCCCAGAAGAACGAAAGCCTCGGGGCAAACTGATCGATTCCCAATCCCTTGGACAGGGCGGCCCTCACGTATTCGAGGCCGTCCGCGAGCGTGAAGGCGAGCTCCAGCGTCGTCGTCGAGCCGGCCTCCTGCATGTGATAACCGCTGATCGAGATCGAATTGAACCTCGGCATCTGCGCACTGGTGAATTCGATGATGTCGGCCACCACCCGCATGCTGGGCTCGGGCGGATAGATGTAGGTATTGCGGACCATGAATTCCTTGAGGATGTCGTTCTGGATCGTCCCCGTGAGCTTCTCGCGCGAACAGCCCTGCTCCTCGCCCGCCACGATGAACGAGGCCAGCACCGGCAACACTGCGCCATTCATCGTCATCGACACCGACATCTGATCGAGCGGGATCCCGTCGAAGAGGATCTTCATGTCCTCGACGGAGTCGATCGCCACACCGGCCTTGCCCACGTCACCGGTCACGCGCGGATGGTCGGAGTCGTACCCGCGATGGGTCGCGAGATCGAAGGCTACGGACAGGCCCTTCTGGCCCGCCGCGAGGTTGCGCCGGTAGAAGGCATTCGACTCTTCGGCCGTCGAGAAGCCCGCGTACTGGCGGATCGTCCAGGGCTGATTCGCGTACATCGTCGCACGCGGCCCCCGAATGAACGGTGCCATACCGGGAAGCGTGTTGGTAAACTCCAGGTTTTCGATGTCGGCCGCGGTGTAAAGCGCCTTGACGTCGAGTCCCTCCGGTGTCCTCCACACCAATTGATCGGGATCGGCGCCGCGCAGCTCCTTGCTCGCGAGCTCGCGCCACCGGGCCAGGTCAGCCCCTGCTTTGGGGGTCTTGCTCATCGCTCATCTCCCGTGAACGCCGCATCGCGCGTCAAACCAAGCCGGCGACCGCACCGCGCAAGCACGCAAGCGTCTCCGTGCCTGCATCGAGGCGCAAGACCATAGCCACTTCGATCC
>JAHEEJ010000114.1 GCA_024640705.1 Deltaproteobacteria bacterium | reverse complement strand
GGGTCGAACTCGAGCGGATTCAATTTCACGGGGACGAAACCGAGGAGCAGGTCGAGGCGGTCGACCTCCCGGTCATCAAGGCGCTTCGGGGAGCGGATCTCGAAGCCGCCGAAGAATATCCCGGGACGATGTTGCTGCTCGACCACCCGAGCGAAGGGGGTGGCAGTGGAGTGGCCTGGGAATGGAGTGATGCGGGCGCGCTGATCGAGAGGGGGTACGACGTCATCATCGCGGGTGGCCTCAACGCAGAGAACGTTGGCGAAGCCATTCGCGGCCTTGGCGATCTGCTTCCGTGGGGAGTCGACGTCGCATCGGGCGTCGAGGGCAAAGGGCATCGCAAGGACGAGGCCAAGATTGCAGCCTTCATCGCCGCGGTTCGAAAGGCCGAGAGGGAAGAGGAATGACGGTGGCTGATTTCCCGGGTCGTTTTGGCGAGTACGGTGGGCGCTACGTGCCCGAGGTGCTGATCGCAGCGCTGCAGGAACTCGAAGAAGCCTACCCGAAGATCTCCCAGAGCGGCGAGTTTCGCGCCGAACTCGACAATTTGTTGGCTACCTATGCCGGCCGCCCGACGGCTCTGACCTTTGCGCGGCGCATGACGGACGATCTCGGCGGCGCCAAGATCTACTTGAAACGAGAAGACCTCGCGCACACGGGTGCCCATAAGATCAACAACGTCCTCGGACAGTGTCTGCTCGCGCGATACATGGGAAAACGACGCGTGATTGCGGAGACGGGTGCGGGCCAGCACGGCGTTGCCACGGCCACGGCCTGTGCGTTGCTGGATCTGGAATGCGAAGTCTACATGGGGGAGGAGGACGTCGAGCGCCAGGCTCTCAACGTTTTTCGGATGGAGTTGCTCGGAGCCCGAGTTCATCCGGTGTCGAGTGGATCGAAAACCCTGAAGGATGCCATCAACGAAGCCATGCGAGATTGGGTGACCCACATTCGAACCACCTACTACTGCATCGGTTCGGTCATGGGTCCCCATCCCTATCCGACGATGGTCCGCGACTTTCAGCGCGTGATCGGTGTCGAGGCGCGCCAGCAAATGCTCGACGTCGAGGGCCGGCTGCCCGACGTGCTCATCGCCTGCGTCGGCGGGGGCTCGAATGCCATGGGCCTTTTTCACCCGTTCATCGAAGATGACGACGTCCAGATGATCGGCGTCGAAGCGGCTGGCGAAGGGCTCGAATCGGGGCGCCACGGGGCTGCACTCAGTGCGGGGTCTTCGGGTGTGTTGCACGGGATGCGCAGTCTCGTTTTATCCGACGACGACGGTCAGATCTTCGAGGCGCATTCGGTATCGGCGGGGCTTGATTATCCGGGTGTCGGGCCGGAGCACGCGCATCTTCGAGACAGCGGGCGCGCCACCTACGTGACCGCTGATGACGAATCTGCGCTCGACAGTTTTGTCTATCTGTCCAGGATGGAGGGCATCATTCCAGCTCTGGAATCGGCGCACGCGATTGCATACGCACGAACTCTCGCGCCAAAGCTTGCCAGCGAAGCCATCATGCTGATCAATTTGTCTGGGCGCGGTGACAAGGATGCGCCCCAGGTCCGCGACCTACTCGCGGCGCGGCAATCGGGCTCGCACTGATGGGCCGAATCGGAAGCTGCCTTGCGGAATTGCGAGAGCGCGGGGAATGCGCGCTGATTCCGTTTCTGACCGCCGGAGATCCGAATCTCCCGACCACGGAAGCCCTGGTGTTGGCCATGGCCGAGGCCGGCGCTGATTTGATCGAGATCGGTGTTCCCTTCTCGGATCCCACAGCAGAAGGACCCACCATCCAGCGCTCGAGTGAGCGCGCGCTTCGCTCGGGAACGACGCTGCGAGGGGTTTTGAGGCTGATCAAGAATCTGCGACCCAAGATCGATCAGCCACTCGTGCTGATGGGATACGCAAACGTCTTTCTGGCGATGGGCGAGCGCAACTTTGCGGAGGCCGCGAAGGAGGTTGGTGTCGACGGTGTCATCACGGTGGACCTGCCGCCGGAGGAGGGTGGCCTCTTTTTTGATTCGTTGATCGAATGCGAGATCGATCCGGTCCTGCTGGCTTCACCGACGACCTCAGAGTCCCGCATGGCCATGCTCGTCGAGAAAACCCGGGGCTTTCTCTACTATGTGTCACTCACCGGTGTGACCGGCGCGCGGAAGGAGATGGCAGAGGGCCTGGAGGAAGCGGTCGCGAAAATTCGAAATGTTTCGGAGATTCCAGTCTGCGTGGGGTTCGGACTTTCAACACCCGAGCAGGTCGCCGAGGTTGGGCGTTTTGCCGACGGAGCCGTCGTGGGAAGCGCGCTGGTCGACCTGATCGAAGCGGCCGAGACGCCCGGACCGGCCGTGGCTTCCGTTTCTGAGTTCGTTGCGAAACTCAAGAACGCCTTGCGCTGAATCGCTCGAAGAGCATCCGCGTCTGATGCTGGGTTTCCTCCAGGTTGCCGGAATTGTCGATGACGATGTCGGCCATGGCCTTCTTGTTCTCGATCGGCAGTTGCGCACGGATCCGCTGGAGCGCCGCTTCCCGATCGCAACCGTCTCGGTTCATCAGCCGCTCGATCTGCACCTGCTCTGGCGCGTAGACGAGGACCGTTGCATCGAAGGATGAAGTGGGGCCCCGGCTCGAGCCGTTTTCACTTCGCTCGAAGAGAAGTGGGATGTCCAGCACGATCAGTGGCGTGTCCGTCGCCTGCGCGCCGGCCACGCGATCGGCCATGGTGGCGATGACCTTGGGATGGACGATCGCCTCCAGCCGTCTGCGGGCTGTGAGGTCACCAAAGACGATCGCGCCCAGCGCGTTGCGATCGAGCCGGCCTTCCGTGTCGATCAGATCGGGTCCGAACGCCTCGGCGATCTCGTCGAGCAGGGGAGCACCGGGCGCCTGCAGCTCGTGGACGATTGCATCCGCATCGATCACGCTTGCGCCGAGCGCGCGGAGGAAGCCTGCGACGGTGCTCTTGCCCGTCGCGATCCCACCGGAGAGTCCGAGAACCGATGCCATGGGGCGGAGAATTGCATGCTCAGGCGCTCAACGCACCTGGTGAGTGACTCGCCTACCCGATCGAGTCATCCTCGCCGACCATGACGCAGTTCTTGCCCCCTGCCTTGGCGCGGTACAGAGCGCGGTCTGCCTGTTCGAAGAAATGCTTCCGATTGCCCATGAACTGAGACACACCGACGGAAACCGTGACGCGGGTCAGTCGCATCGTGTCACCCAGAATGAACGAGGACTCGGCAATTGCGGTTCGAAGCTTCTCCGCGAGTTGGTAAGCACCATCCTGGTCGGTGCCGGGAGCGAGCACTGCAAATTCCTCGCCGCCGTACCGCGCCAATAGATCGCTCGAACGCACGGTTGCATTCATGATCTGAGCGAGTCCGCGTAGGAGGTCATCGCCCGCAGCATGCCCGAATCGGTCGTTGAGTGACTTGAAATCGTCGATGTCGATCAGCAAGAGGGAAAGCGGGGTCGATGCGCGTTCAACCCGCCTGATTTCGCGAGTGAGCTGGTCCTGGAAGAACCGGTGATTGTGCAGCTTGGTGAGACCGTCGGTGATCGAGAGTTGCTCGAGAAGTTCGTTCGCCTGTTGGAGCTTGATGTTGTGGGTTCTGAGGTTTTCGTTGCTTTCCTTGATTTCGTCCTGGGACGTGCGCACACGTTGCAACATGCGATTGAACGCGTTGATGAGGACTCCGAGTTCGTCACGGGTGCCGGGGTCTGGAATCTCGAATTCGAATTCTCCCTGCGCGACCCTTCGAGCACCCACCGACAGGGATTCGATCGGATTCAGCACGGCGGAGGTGATCCGATACGCGGCAAAACAGAGGAGCAGGATCGCCACCAGATCGATCAGCAGCACCCGTCGCATCAGGGTGAGTAGCGACGAATACGCTTCTGCGAAGCGAATCTCGAAGGCCGCCAACCAACCGGACCCCTCGAGTAAGCCACCGAGCGGATGGATGGTGTTGACGGTGTGGCGCCACGGCGAGTCGGTCGATTCGCGCACGCCGCCGCCTGCTTCACGGCCGGGGTCTGGAGTCTCGATCCGGGTCGATGGGTTGGGCCCGCCGCCCACGAGCACGCCACCGGTTCCCAGCGTGAGGAGCATGTTTCCCCTGGGATCTGGCGAGTGATTGGCGAGCAGCAGGGTGAGCTGTTTGCGGTCGAAGACGCCGACCGCGTACACGGCAGGTTCGTCTTCTCGCGATACCCGCACTACCGCCGCCGGAACCACGACTCCGTTGGCGAGTGAGGTCGCAATCCATTGGCTTTCTGGAAGTGGGTCCTCTCTCGCGGGTGGGCAGATGGGCACGGAACCGACTCCGTCGGAGAATTCGGTGTGGCTGTCGCAGAGCGCGAAGCCCTCGAAGTAGCGACTCTCGTCCAGCAGATCCTCGAGTGCGCCATCCCACGCAGGCGAGGTCGCTCGCACCAACTCTTCGCGGCCCGCCGAGAGCCAGGCCGAGGTGCTTTCCGCCGCGTGCTGTACGGCTTTGGGGTACCGCTCATCGATCGATCGCGCGATGAATTCCTGGGTGGGTTTGATCGCGGCCCAGCTCACGAGCATTGCGGCTGCAAAGCTCCCCGCGAAGACCATCAATACGATCTTCGTGACGAGGCTGTTGATCGTGAGATGCTCGGATTGTGGGTCGATTTCAGGCATCGGACCTTCGGGTTGCCGGTTGCTGATGCATCGTCCATTGGAGCGGCTGGCTTGATCGGTTTTCGGCTCCGAGAATCCATATAAATTCAGATTTTTCAGCTACTTAGGGGGGCAAAACGGGATGCTGGTGGGTCCGGAGTGGAAGAATTCCGATAACCCCTTGCAATTCCGATGCAATTCCCGTTTCTGAGAATTGCGCGGGCTGTGGGCCTCAACTACCTTGCGCAAGGTTTTTCAGGGGGTTAGCGGGATATTTGGGACCCGCGGACCTTCCGAACGCCGACCCCCGCGCCAACTCGTCTGCCGATCGTCGCCAATGCGATCCGATCGGTTGCTGCAATGGGAGGAACATGGCCGAACCGGAACAGTCGAATTCCGAGCCCGGAGCTTCCGATGCCGATTCGGAACTCACGCGGCTGCGCGCGGAAATCGACGCGGTGGATCGAGCCATCCTCGAGCAGCTGAACCAGCGCGCGAAATGGGTGCTCGAGGTGGGTCGCCACAAGCAGTCCCGAGGTGCCTCGGTCTACGAAGAGGCGCGCGAGAAGCGGATCGTGAGCCGTCTCATCGAGGGCAATCCCGGCCCGTTCCCAGATGATGGGCTGGCCCCGGTATTTCGAGAGATCATTTCCGCGACCCGCTCGCTCGAAGACGGCCTTTCGATCGCCTACATGGGGCCCGAAGGCACGTTCAGTCACGAGGCCGCGAACCTGAAATTCGGTCGGCTTGCGGCGCTCGAGCCGCTTCCGAGCATCGGCGAGGTATTCGCGGCCGTCGAGCGCGGAGCCGCGAACCTCGGGATCGTTCCCGTCGAGAACACGACGGAAGGGGTCGTGACCCGGACGCTCGACGCCTTCGTGGACAGCGATGTGTTGATCTGCGGTGAAGTGCTGCTGCGGATCTCGAATCACCTGGCATCGCTCAGCGGACAGATCGAAGACGTCCAGCGGGTGGCGTCGAACCCCCAGCCCCTGGCCCAATGCCGCCAGTGGCTCGATCGCAAGCTTCCCGGTGTGGAGCGTCTGGAAACAGCCAGCACCACGGCGGCCGCGCAACTGGCGGCCAAGGATGGATCCATCGCTGCGATCTGCAGTGCGGGTGCGGTCGAGCGCAACGGGCTGCGGACGATCGAGGCTTCGATCGAGGATCGGCGAGACAACACGACCCGGTTCCTGGTGATCGGCAAACAGCTTCCGGCGCCCACTGGAAACGACCTCACTTCTGCGGTGTTCACGATTCGCAAGGACGTGCCGGGCGGCCTTCATCGGCTGCTGCAACCCTTCGCCGACGAGGGGATCAATCTCACCTCGATTCAATTGCGACCCATCCGGGGCAAGCCCTGGGAGTACCTTTTCTTCCTCGATCTGGAGGGTCACCGTCAGGAACCGCGAGTCGAGCGGGCGCTCGCGCTCGTGGCCAAGATCGCTCACTCGCACCGCGTGTTGGGCTCGTTCCCGAGAGCTGATGTCGAACGGGGTCGAGGCTAGGCGATGGGCCTGAGAGAAATCATCAAACCGCATATTCTAGGCCTCGAACCCTATCAGCCCGGCAAGCCGGTCGAGGAACTCGAGCGCGAACTCGGAATCGAGGGCTGCATCAAGCTCGCCTCCAACGAGAGTCCGATCGGTCCCTCGCCGAAGGCGCTGGCCGCGGTTCGCGCGGCGCTCGAAGGCGTCCACCGCTATCCCGATGGCGCGAGCTTCGCGCTGCGCGAGCGGCTTTCGAGCCGGCTCGAAGTGGATCCGGAGCAGCTCGTCTTCGGCGCCGGTGCAGATGAGATTCTCGAACTTCTCGCCAAGGTGCTGCTGGGACCCGGCGACGAGGCGATCTTCGCCTGGCCTTCGTTCGCGATGTATCCGGTCGTCGTGCAGGGGATGGGCGCGACGTCGATCCGCGTGCCTCTCACGGGGGATCTGGGCCACGATCTCCCGCAAATGTCTGCGGCCGTCACGGATCGCACGCGCTTGATTTTCGTTTGCAATCCCAACAATCCGACGGGGACCAGCGTGGGTGCGGAAGCATTCGATCGCTTCGCCGGGTCACTGCCGGAAACCGTCGTTCTGGCGATCGACGAGGCGTACTACGAATTCGTCCGGCGCGCCGATTTTCCAGATTCGCTCGAGTGGATTCGGCGCCGACCCGGAACGATCGTGCTGCGCACTTTCTCGAAGATCTTTGGCCTTGCGGGCTTGAGGATTGGTTATGGGATCGCCGACCCCGAACTCGCCGGTTACCTCCAGCGGGCGAGGCATCCCTTCAACGTCAGCCGCCTGGCGGAGGTCGCCGCATTCGCAGCACTCGACGATCTCGAGCACGCCGAGCGCGCTCGCGCGACGAATGCCGAGGGCATCGACTACCTCCGCCGCGAACTCGGTGCACTCGGGGTGGAAACCTGGCCGACCGACGCGAACTTTCTGCTCGCGAAGGCGGGCGCCGATACGGCCGCGCGCCTGTTGCGGGAGGGCATCATCGTCAGGGCGCTGAATGGTTTCGGGATGCCGGATCACATCCGGATCAGCATCGGGCTTCCGGAAGAGAATGAACGTCTGGTCAAGACGTTGCGGAGATTGCGGGAGGGGAGCTTGTGAAGCCTCTCTTCGGACGGATCGCAGTGATTGGGCTCGGATTGCTCGGTGGATCGGTCGCTGCAGCTGCGCACCGTTGCGGCGTCGCCACCCGTGTGGCCGGCGCCAGCCGGAGCAACGAAGCGCGAGACTTTGCGCTCGGTCGCGGGTGGGTGGATGAGGTCGGAAGCGCGGCGGAGGCCGCGAGCGGCGCCGATCTCGTCGTGCTCGCGACGCCGGTTTATGCGATGGCCGATGTGCTCCGGGAGTTGGCTCCCGCGCTGCGTTCGGATGCAATCGTGACCGACGTTGGGAGTGTCAAGGCGCAGCTCGCCGAGACGCTGCCCGGTCTGCTGCCCGCTGGTGTCTGCTATGTGGGCTCGCATCCGATGGCCGGCAGCCACGAGCGCGGCATCGAATACGCGCGCGAAGATCTATTCGCAGACTCGACCTGCGTCGTCACCGATACCGGGCAACCCGAAGCGCAGCAGCGCGTGTGTGCATTCTGGCAGGCGCTTGGGGCGCGCGTCGTGATGCGTGACCCCGCGGCGCACGACGATCAGGTTGCCTGGACGAGTCATACGCCCCACGTGCTCGCCTTTGGTTTTGCGGCTGCGCTGGCACGTGCGCCCGAAGGCTCAGGCGAGCTCACAGGCGGCGGATTCCGCGACTTTACGCGGATTGCGGAAAGTGATCCCGAACTCTGGAGCGACATCCTGACTGCAAACCGCAAGGCGCTCGGCGCGCCTCTGGCTGCGGTGGGCGAGGCGCTGCGAGAGTTGGGACAGGCAATCGAAGCGAATGATCCAGAAGGAGTCGAACGCTGGATTTCGACGGCGCGAGATGCACTCACCCTCGCGATGCGTTCGGAACCAGCTGCAACATCGATGGATGAAGGTCATCCATCGAACCAAACCACCAATCCACGACCAAAAACTGATCCGCGGTCGGGGTAAGAGAGCGAAAACAAAGCTGATGAATGAAGCAACCTCTAACGCAACTGGCGAAAGTTTCGCCGAACTTTTCGAATCGACGAGCGAGGCTCTCAAGGAGGGCGAAGTCGTCACCGGAACCGTTCTTTCGATCGATGATGAGAACGTCCAGATCGACATTGGATTCAAGTCGGAAGGCCTGATTCCCACCTGGGAGTTCATGGACGACGACGGGACCCTCCACATCAAAGTCGGCGACAAGATCGACGTTTTGCTCGAAGAAGCAGAAGACGCGAACGGCCGCATCGTCTTGTCCAAGGAGAAGGCAGACCGACTCAAGGTGTGGGACGACATCAGTAAAGCCTACAAAGCCGAGGAGCCCGTCGAGGGCGTCGTCATTGCTCGGGTGAAGGGCGGGCTGGCCGTCGACATCGGTGTCAAGGCATTTCTCCCGGGATCGCAGGTCGACCTACGCCCGGTGCGAAACCTCGAACACATCGTCAACCAGCGCCTCAAGTTCAAGGTCATCAAGTTCAACAAGCGGCGCGGAAACATCGTCCTTTCACGCCGCGCGCTACTCGAGACCGAGCGCAAGCAGCTTCGCGAGGACACGCTCGGAACGCTCGCGCCCGGACAGATCGTCGATGGCGTGATCAAGAACCTCACCGACTACGGTGCATTCATCGACCTCGGCGGGATCGACGGGCTACTGCACGTGACCGATATGTCATGGGGCCGCGTGAACCATCCCGGAGACCTCTTCCAGGTGGGTGATGAGATCAAGGTGAAGGTGCTGAAGTTCGATGCCGACTCCGAGCGGGTCTCACTGGGCTTGAAGCAGATTCAGCCCGATCCGTGGATCGACGCAAGCATGCGTTATCCGATTGGCAAGCGCATCGAGGGGAAGGTCGTTTCGCTGGCCGAGTACGGTGCATTCGTCGAGTTGGAACCCGGAATCGAGGGATTGATCCACGTTTCGGAGATTTCCTGGACCAAGCGGATCAAGCACCCCTCGAAGGTCGTTTCAGTCGGCGATGTCGTGGAATCGGTCGTGCTCGATGTTTCCGAAAAGGATCGAAAGATCTCGCTCGGGATGAAGCAGATCGAGCCGAATCCGTGGAGCGTGATCGAGGAGAAGTATCCGATCTCGACCCGGGTGAGTGGCACGATTCGCAACATCACGAACTTCGGCATCTTTGTGGGTCTCGAGGAAGGGATCGACGGACTCGTTCACGTTTCGGACATTTCGTGGACGGAGCAGATCAAGCACCCGGGAGAGAAGTTCAAGAAGGGCGATACGGTCGAGGCCGTCGTGCTCAAGATCGACAAGGAGAACGAGAAGTTCTCCCTGGGGATCAAACAACTCGAGCAGAACCCCTGGGATGAAATCATCAAGAAGTATCCGGTGGGTAGCGAGATCACCGCGGAAGTGACGAGCGTTGCCGACTTCGGAGCGTTCGTTCGCCTCGAAGAGGGCATCGACGGTTTGATCTACAGCTCTGAGCTGTCGTCGGAGAGAGTGGAAAATCCGGCTGACGTGGTGAAGGAGGGTGAGTCCGTCACCGCCATCATTACCAAGGTGGACCCCGTTGAGCAGAAGATCTCTCTCTCCATCAGGGCGCTTACGGACCGTGAGCAGCGCGATGCTTTGAAGAAGTTGGCAACACAGCAGGCGCAGAAGCAGACGACGACTCTGGGAGATCTTCTCGCAGGCAAGCTCGCGGAGAAGGCCGAAGGGAAGAACGAAAAGAGTGGGGAGTAAGGTGATGGACTTCGGCGATCGGACAGGGCGATCGCGGAAACCCGAAATTCGAGTGCTGTGCGGGCCAGGCGATGGTCCGCACAGCGCCAGGAACGGGCGCCATGTCAGGTGAACCGTCGGGGAAGGGAATGACAAAGAGCGGGTTGATTGAAACAGTTGCCGAGGCGACGCCTCATATTTCCAAACGCGATACGGAGATCGTCGTCAACACGATCTTCGAATCGATGG
>JAHEEJ010000004.1 GCA_024640705.1 Deltaproteobacteria bacterium | reverse complement strand
CTTCGTGATCCGTCGGAAGGTTGCGGCCCGTGACGAGTTCCTGGTAGCCGTCGCCGATGAAACGCTCGATCCGCAGCCATTGCATCTGGCGATCGAGCAGGACCATCTCCTCGCCCACCGTGAGCACGTTGTTCTCGATCGAACACGCGACGATGCACGCGCTACAGCCGTTGCAGCGATCGAGGTCGATCGCCATCCCCCAGCGGTATTCGCTTGCCGCGGTGCTGTCGTCCACGGGGTCGAAGGGCTTGAGAATCTCGTGGCCTCCGCCGTGCCCGCCTCCGTGCGCGTCGGCCTGGCTCTCGCCGTGGCCGCCAGCGTGGCCGTCGCCTTGCGATTCCGCAGCCTTGGCGCCCTCTGCGAGTGCGAGGAGCGAGACGGATTCGCCGAGTTGGCGGCCGCGCTTGTTGTCGAACTCCTGCGTCTTGGCGATCCGGCGGTGGGCTCCGGTTGCGCGCACGCTGGCGCGCGCCGTCAACCAGGCGCGGCCTCCCGATTCGTCGGTCAGCGCGGGCAGGATCGAGATCACGTTCACGCCGCGCGTTCCACCGGCTTTGCCAGCTTCGACGCGCGAAGCGTAGAAGCCGACGTTGTGACCCTGGCCGATCGCAATCGCGATGACGTCGTCTCGGATTCCGCCTCTCGGCACGACCGGCAACTCGACCACGCCCGCACTCGTCCGAACGGCGAGCACGTCGCCGTATTCGACGCCGAGCGTCTCTGCGGACGCGTGGCTGATCTCGGCCCACGAGTTCCAGGTCACCTTCATGACCGGGTCGGGCGTTTCCTGCAGCCACGGCAGATTCGCACTGCGCCCGTCGGAAAGCAGCGGGGAGGGAACCGGAAGCAGCACGAACGGGCCTTCCCCTTCGAAGCGGGGCTCCTTGAAACTGAGGCTCGAAATACCCGTTGCGAGTGTCAGCGTGCCAGCCGCGGCCTCTTCGCCGAACACGCCACCCGCGGCGAGCGCCGCGCGGAAGTCGGTATCGGACCACGCCTCTTCGAGAACCGTGCGGAAGCTTCCGCTCGGCAACTCGGCGGCAACGGCTTCGCCCATCACCTTGGCGGACTCGATCAGCGTGTCGCCGAACGCGCGGGTGTCGTACAGCGGGCGAACGGTCGGCTGGATGAGCGAACGCACACCCGGTCGCGGGGCGTGATCTCCCCAGGATTCCATCGGCGTGTGGTCGGGAAGGATCAGATCCGCTCGCTCACTGGTTTCGTCGGGCCCGGAGGCGGTCGAGATCACGAAGTCGACCTTCTCGAGAGCCGCCGCAAAGCCCGAATCGCCGGGCATCGAGTAGACGGGGTTCGAATCGTGGATCAGCAGCAGCGAGATGGATCCCGCATTCATCCGTTTGACGAGCTGGGTCATCTCTCGGAAGCTCGCAACCTGATCGGCCGCGTTTCCGTCGGGCACCACGAAGACGGTTTTGCCGATCGCTCCGACCACCGCGTTGAGGATCAGGACCGCAGCCGTCGTGGCCGTGGCGCGCTGACTCGTCAGCGCGACGCCCGGCGGCAGAGCAACGGGTCGGTCGGCGGCGAGCATTGCCTTGCCGAGCTTCCGGATCGTCGCTGCGGGAACTTCCGCGATCGTCGAAACGGAGTTCGCGCCATAGCCGCTGAGAATTCCGCGGAGCCGATCCGCATCGGGAACTTCTGCACCACTGCTCCGCGCCGCGTCGAGCGCCGCGCGCGCGATGCCGAGCGCGAGCACGCCTTCGCTGCCGGGCTTCGCGGGCAACCACTCGTCGGCATTGCCGGCAGTGAGCGTGAGCCGCGGTCCGACGTACACGAGTCGGGCTCCACCACCTTCCTGGTCGACCCGCCGCGCAGCCGCAAACTGCCGTCCGTGTTCGACGGGCGACGTCCAGCTCTCGAGGAAGTCGGAACCGAAGTCGATGACCAAGTCGGCTTGCGAAAGATCGAAACGCGGCTGGCTCGCAACGCCGAAGACGGAGCTCGAAGCTTCCTTCAGCGCCGTGTAATCGAACGGCTCGTAGACGGTGCGCCCGCCGGCTCCCACCGCGGCGATCCATTGATCGATCACGCCGCTCAGTGTCGGCCCCACCGATCCGCCGAGGACATGGGTTCTGTCGCCCGCGGCAGCGGCTTTCTCAGCCATCAGCGCGTGCGCCTCTTCCCAGGTGATGGGCACAAGCCCGCCATCCGTCTCGCGCTTCAGCGGCCCCGGATAGCGATCCGGCAGATAGGTTCGGCCGATGCTGGCCTGCCCGCGGGCGCACAGCGCGCCCCGGTTGACCGGATGATCGGGATTCCCCTCGAGCTTGATCGGGCGACCTTCGCGGGTGCGCACGTGAAGTCCGCAGCCCGCCGGGCACTCCTGGCAGGTCGACGCGTAGATGACCGCAATGCCCGGAGTGATCTCTTCGGGTTGAACGACATAGGGGATCAGCTTCTGAACGGGATCACTGCAACCGCTGGCCGCAGCTGCGCCGGCACTCACACCGACGAGCTTCAGAAAATTGCGACGATCAATTTCGGCCATCAATTCCTATCCCCGGGGACTTCCCCAGTCAGCCACCGCCTAGTAGTGGCAGGTGTAACAATCCTGTGAAACCTTCTTCTCGCGGTGACATTGAATGCACCAACCCATCTCGAGCGTCCGGGTGGGCAAGCCCCAGGGCCAGCGCTTCGTATCTTCGAAAACGAAAACCTTGTCGAATTCCTGGACGAGCCCATGGCACAGCTGGCAATCCACTGGCGGCTCTGCCTGGAGGTGCCGGTTGTGGCGGAACTGGACGTGTTCCGGAAGCCGGTGCACCTGGAGCCACTCGATCGGCTCCTTTTTTTCCCAGTGCTCCTTCAGCGTACGGATGCCCGAAAGCTCGTCGTAGCTCGCGGGAAACTGGCTGTGGCAGCCCATGCAGAGTTCGACGGGGGGAACCCCGGCCGCAGGACTCCAGTCCGTGCCGGAATGGCAGTACTGACAGTCGATCTTGAACTTGCCCGCGTGATGCTTGTGGCTGAAGGGAATCGGCTGTACGAGCCCGGGCGTGTCTTCATCGAGCGCAGCGGCGTGGGAAAGGCATGCGTCGCGACTCGGCCACGGGGTATCGAATTTCTTCGGGATCTCGATTTTGAGATCGGGGTCCTTTTCCTGGAGCGCCCGGAGTTCGTGCGCTTCGCAGACACTGGTCGCGACGAGGGCCTCTGCTCCCGCGGCCAGCGCGAGCGCGGGAAGCAGCGCTGCGAATGCCGCAACAGCGATTGCGGCGATCCCGACAGGAGTGGTGAGGAGGTGGCGACACCTCGGATGATTGGTGGTCATGCGCGAACTGCCGGCCCCTTCAGGAGTATCGAATCCCAAGTTGGCCTACGAGTTTTTCGCAGACCCATCGCCGACGCCGCGACGATCCAAGCAACACCGCGTCTCGCCCTTCCGTTCTCTTTGCGATTCCCACGTTTTGATCCGGAACCCAGCGGAACCGCTCGAAACGTGATTGCCAAGAGGGCAGAACAGCCGGGAGCCACCCGAAGGATGTTCCAAGACGGGCCGTTGACGGGCCGTGGGATACTACAGGAAGGTGGGACTAGTCAAGGCGATTGGATTCGGTTTCAGCCGTTCGGCTGGATTTCCGAGTTTTCGGAACAGGGGGGAGCGCCGTGGGCGCTCGATCGAAGCCGCGCGATCAAAATCAACCGCTGTTTGATTCCAGGCCTGAGCGGCAGAGAGACGCTCCGGTCCCGAAACAGCGGAGGTTGAGCGTCTGGAAAAGGGCGCGCCGCTCCAAATTTCTTAAATGAATTCAACATCTTCGATGCTATAAACAGCGGCTCTAGCGGTTCGGTGGCTGGAGCGAGCCGCCGGACCGACGCGTTCGAAGTATTGTCTGGCGAGGGGATCTGCGGCCCGGCGTTGAGGGCGCCCCCATCTAGGCTGTAGGAGGATCGTTGCATGCCCATCAGTTCGGATCTGCTCGAAATACTCGTCTGTCCGGAGACCCGGCAACCCGTCACGCTGGCTTCCGAAGCCATCCTGGCGAAGCTCAACGCCGAAATCGCCGAGGAGCGCCTGCGCAACCGCGGCGGGCAGCGCGTCAGCTCACCGATCGCCGAGGGCCTCGTCCGCGAAGACGGCAGGATCCTCTATCCAATCGACGATGGCATACCGGTCATGCTGATCGAGGAGTCGATCGAACTCGGCTGATCTCGCGCGGATCTCCTAACGGTGCAGGCGGTAGCCGTGGCCTCGAACGGAGACGATGTGCTTCGGGTGGGCCGGATTCGGCTCCACGTAGCGGCGCAGGCGCACGATGAAGCTGTCGACCACGCGGGTCTTCGTATCGGCGCGCAGCCCCCACACGTCTTGCAGCAGATCTCCGCGGCTGACGATCTCACCCTCGCGATCGATCAGGGCCCGAAGCAGGCCCATCTCGCGAACCGTCAACTCGACCACCCCGTTCGGCGTCTCGAGTTCGAAACGGTCGAAGTGGACCGTGGCCGCGCCGATCTCGAAGGATCGCATCGAATCGCCTTTGGGGTCCACGCCATCCCATCGGCGCCGGCGCAGCAGGCCGCGCACGCGCGCCAGCAGCTCATCGAGATGGAAGGGTTTCGTCAGGTAATCATCCGCACCGTCTTCGATTCCCCGAATCAGATCCTGGGAGTCGTCCTTGGCGGTGAGAATCAGGATGGGCACGAAATTTCCCGCGGCCCGGATGCGCTGCGCCAACTCGAATCCACTCATACCCGGCAACATCACATCGAGAATCACCAGGCCGAAGGGCTCGCTGGCTTCGTTCAGCGCCTTCTCGCCGGCGGGGCCGTCCTCTGCAATCTCGACCGCGTAGCCCTCGGCCTCGAGGTTGAAACGCAGCCCCTCCGCGAGGTGAGACTCGTCTTCGACGATCAGGATCCTGTGCACCCGCTCTCCACCCATGACAACCACCCGCCCCCAACCAGCAAAAGCATCTCAATGCGGTGCAACCCGGTCAACTGGACGCCCGCGCGTGGCGGATTCGGTCGATTTCGAACCGGTCACTGCGCGGGCAGCCCGCAGCGTCACCACGAACCGGCTTCCCGCACCGCTGCCTTCGCTGCGCGCCTCGACGCGACCGCCCTGGCGCCGCACGAGATTACGAACGATGAACAATCCCAATCCCAGACCCGCCGCCGCGCGTTGGACGTCTCGGCCGGCCCGGTAGAAACGCTGGAAGATCTTTCTCAATTCACCGGCCGGGATCCCGATGCCGCGGTCGGAGATTTCGACGCGAACGCGGCCTTCTCTGGGACCCGAAATGCAGACTCTCACCTCTACGGGTTCGTCCGAGTACTTGACGGCATTCTCCAGCAGGTTGCGAAAGACGACGGAGAGTTCGGTGCGGTCGCCCCGAACGATTGGATCGCACGCCTCATCCAGCACGACCGCGTCTCGCGGTAGCAGGTGCCGATCCCGAATTTCGTCGATGCACGATTCGAGAATTCCCCGGAGCGCGACCACGCCGCGCTCGGAGCGGCGGCGGGGCTCCTCGGCGCGGGCGGCCGCCAACACCTGGTCGACGGTTCGATCGAGGCGCTCGAGGTCTTCGTCCATGCGCGTCAGGAATTGCTCGCGGCGTTCGCGCTCGGGATCGTGTCGCAGCAGGGTTTCGACGTAGAGACGCATCGAAGCGAGTGGCGTCTTCATTTCATGGGTCACGGCGTCGAGGAAAGCCCGCTGACGCTGATTCACCCGCATCTCGCTCACCAACCAGGCGCACAGCCAGCCCGTTCCGACGATGATGAGCAAGAAGAACGTCGTGCCCAGAGCGAGCAGGATCCAGCCGAGCGTCCCGAGCCCCGACGGTGCAATCGGGCGCACGTCGCCGAGCACCAGGACCCAGTACACGACGGCGAGAACCACGGCCAGGATGGCGAGGACGAATCCCAGCGTGAGCGGAAAACCGACGGAACGTCGCGCCATGAAAACCTCTGCGGCCAAAAGGGTACGATAGAATCGGCACCGCCCCCACGGAGGTTCGGTGCGACCCGCGCCCTTCACCCCTGCTGTGCGAATCCTCGCCGCTCTCGTGCTGTTCGTGGCGAGCGCGGACGCCGAGGTCCCCGACGAGGGCGACTGCCCCAGATCGGGTGGGCGAAGCGGCGAAAGCGCCAGCGAGGACGCAAGCCCGACACTCATCCGCGAAGGGTCTGCGCTGGAATACAGCGACCTTCCTGCGTTGCGCGAACTCATTCCCGCAGAAGTTTGGAGCCACCGCAACGCCTTCTTCTCCGCGGGAATGCTGATGGAGATCGGCCCCTGCCATCGGCGCTATCCCTTGCCGGCCTATTTTGCCGACGCGACGAAGCGCTTTGCGGCGCAGGTCCGGCTCGACGCCGACGGAAATCTCCAGGGTTATGTGGCCGGCACGCCGTTCCCACCCGAGTCCATCGCCACGGACGACCCCGCGGCCGGAACGAAGTGGGCCTGGAACCTGGAATACCGCAATCGCGAAGCGGGCCCGCGGGGCCACTTCCGGATCACCGACATGCCGAGTCGGGCGGGCGGAGTGCAGGTCTACACCGGCGAGTTCTTTCAGCTGCGAACCAGCCACCGAGCGGACCTGGCCGATAGCGCATTCGCACAACCGGGGTCGGAGGAAAAACTCTGGATCAGCGGTGGGCGGTTCGACACCCCGTCAGACGCGCGGCACCTCGCCTGGCGGCAGATGCGATCCATCGAAGCCGATCAGCGATTTTCGGATCCGGACGACACCTTCGTATACGCACCGTCGATGCGGAAGGTTCGCAGGGCTGCGACGACCTGGGTCGATGGGTTGTACACCCCGAGTTATCGCGCGGGAGACAGCGGAAGCGGTGGGAGCGTCGCCACCGATTCCGGCGGTTACGCGCCGACGGGGGCCGTGAGCCTCTCGTCCGCACTCTCGCACGCGACCACCGAGCACCTCGCGGTTGGATTCAACGATCTCTCGATTCGACCCAACGCCTATCGGTGGCGGCTGCGCGGCATGCGCGAGGTATTGGCGCCGATCAACGGAGCCCGCGCGGGCTACCCCGAAAATCCGATCCGCAACTACGGAACGTCGGGTCTAGCGCTGGGAAGCGATCGCTGGGAAGTGCGCTATGCGGCCGTCATCGAGGGCAAGACCCGCGACCGCGAACAGGGCTTCGACACCCTGATCATCTACGTCGACCATCAAACCCACCTGCCCCTCTACCTGATCAGCCGTCGGAGTGGAGGACTGATCGTCGACATCGGGATCCCCGTGCACCGCTTCAGCGGCGACGTCGTGAACTACCCCGATCGGTCGGGCGCCGACCGCGCCCTCGTATTCGATCCGGTCGCGGCCGTCTACTACCGCGCAGCGAACGGCGGCAGCGGCTGGCGCCGCGAATCCTACGACGTGAGATCAACGCCCCCCTCGCGATCCGAACTCCAGGAAATGACCACCACCGACACCCTGCTCCGCGGGCGCTAACTGCCCGCGCAGACCTGCTGGGTGACGCGCTACGTCCCACAGGCGGGGGCCCAGTTGGCCGGGTCTCGTCAGTTTGGGGCGCTGATGATTGAGGAAGACCAGTTAGTACTGGGAGGCGCGTTACCCGGCGGGTCTGCGCGGGCCATCGTGCTCAGGGAACCATTCCGCGCGTTGGCTTCCCACGCTCGGCAACGCGGTCCGTTGGTTTTCAGGAGAGGGTTCCGGGTTTTGAAGCGCGATGGTTCAGAACGTCCAGCGTAGGCGCATCCAGATTTCGTCGCGGCGGCGGACGCTCGACAGGAAGTGCTCGGAACTGTCTTTGTAGGCGTCCTTTCCGACGCGGTTGGTGGCGGGACGGAACGGATTGATGGCCATTTCGGATAGCTCGGTGCGGCCGAAGAAGATCCCCATTCCGACGGCTGCCGAAAACGATTCGGTGAACCGGTACTGGATCGACGGCAACACGCCCCCGGAACGCGAGTTGATGTCGTAGATGGTCACCAGAGACGGATTCAAGCGGTCCTGGAAGTAACCGGTCATGATCGTGGTGGTGAACATCGCGCTGAACGGGCCGTGCGGACCCATCCCGCTGCGGTGGCCCTTGACGTATTGGAAGAACCACTGGGTGTTGAAGAAGAAGGTTCGATTCGGATTCAGGAAGTTGATGAAGGTCGGCCGGTCGATGGATACGGTGACGTTCAGCAAATCGACGTTGGTGAGGCTGTCGAATTCGTTGGCGTCGTAGACCGGAACAGAGTCGAACCACGCGAACTCGACACCCCAGTTCGATTTGGTCCGGTCTTCGGGAAAATCCATCGAGAAGCCGAACACGTTGCGTCTGTCGTATGTCTGCACCACTTCGCTTCCGCTCTGCCACAGGAAGGTGCGGCGCCCGAATGGACCCTTCGCCCCCGCGCGTCGGGTATTGCGCCGAACGCCACCCATGTCGAAGAACTCTTTGACCTTCTTGCAGAATTGAGGCTGGTTGAACGAACACTTGTTCAACACCCAAGGGTGCTCTGCATCGAAGCACTCGGGATTCGTCTTCTTGCCCCTCTCCGTCGTACAGGCAGAGGTGATCACCAGGCCCATTGCGAAATTCCACGAGACCGCGGCCAGTTCGTTCTGGAAGATCTGCGCGGTACCGGCGAGGAATTCCTCGTCGTAGTTACGAGAGATCACCGCTCCGGAAGAACTCGGAACGAAGTTGCAGCGCGGCCCATCCTCGGGAGACAGTCGCTGCTGCCGCGCGATCTCGGCATCGCTCAGACAGCCCGCCGTCGGATGGTACAACGTGGACGCGTGCTGAAACCTCGCATTCGAGCCCGTCTCGGTGTAGTCGCCGCGCCAGCTATCCGAATTGCGCTTGTCGAGATATTCCGCGACTTCGGCCCGGCAGGCTGCATCGTCGACGAAATCGTTACAGGGCCGGTTCGTCGATGGCGCCGGGCCCGAAGGATCGAAGTCGCCTGTCGACGGCGCCAACTGGCCGAAGCAGGATCGCATCCCATCCGAACCCGTGATGTCGTTTCCCTCGGAGTCGAGGGTCACGACGTTGTGGGTTGCGATCGTCGGCGCCAGCAAACACCCGTCGACCCTCGGGTCGTAACCCTTTTCGAAGGTAAAGATCACATCGGTGTTGGTGATTTCGTAGCTGTCGATCCCCCTGCAACCGGGCAGCTTGACGGGCCTGGCCTGGCCCGGAACGTAACGGGTGCAGACCGGCCCGCCCTCGAAGTCGATCGTGCCCGGTGCCGCAGCGCGACTCGTCGTGATGTATCCCCTCGGCGTTCCGTCGAAGCCGGGAAAGGACTGCATGATCGCGCTCGCTTCCATGTTGAGCAGGTCGATGCCACCGCCGGGCTGTGCGGTCCCGGGGATGACAGCGTCGAAGAACCCGCGGCGACTGGCTTCGAAAACGGTGCAGCCCTCTAGCGTCGAGGGATCGCAGTCGTTGATCGCAAAGGTCACCGAGGAGTCGCATCGGGTGCCAAAAAAAGGCCCACAGCCGAGCAACGCCCGCTGTTCATTGGTGAGGCCGCTGTCCAGCGTGAAATAGTCCTCCCCGGTCGGGAGCTGCTTCGCGAGCACGTTGCCCCCGATGGGTCCGCGGTTGATCGCCGCGTTGGACGAGAGCACGTTGCAACCCGGACTCCGCCCCACGACAGCACCCGTCGAGTCGACACAATCGAGATCCGAACCCAGGATCGAGGTGATGAAACCGTCGTTGGCGTCCCGATTGATCGATTGCGCGGGCGTCGGCCCGGCCAGCGCGGTCTCTCCGATCAACTGGGTGGTCACCGCGAAGAAGCTGTTGAACCGATACTCGCCCGCAAAGAGCGACGACGAGACCTCCGAGAGCGAGACCGGAAACCCGCCAAGCCGTTCCGAGCTATTGAAAAGATTCAGCGCGCACGCCCGCGCGTCGAGTTCCGGCGTGATCCCGATCGTCGAAGAACAGAGCCACGCGAAGGCCTGTTGATTGGCAGAGTGCCACTCCAGTGCATTGTTCGCAGACCCCGGATTCGTCAGCGGTGTACCGAATCCGAGACAATCCGGATCCGTCCCGATCCCGAACGCTGTCACGGAATTCTGGTCTTTCGGATCCGTTACCAGCGCGTTCGCGCAATTGCCCCTCGGATTTCCGGGATTGAACCGCGTGATGATCGGGCGCCCCGTCAAGACGTCCGCGTTGCGCTCGTAGGTCATGAACTGCTCGAGCGTCGGAAAGTCGTTGTAACCGTAGAAGTCGGTCAACGCGAAACTGAATCGATCCCAGCGCCACTCGATCCTCGCGCCGAACTCGAGCCCGTCGGGATCGTCCCACGGATCGGGAGGGCGCTCGGAGCCGGCGATCCCGGCCCCGATGATGCCGTGATTGAAGGCCGCGGCAGACAGATCACAAGCCACGGGGACCGCATAGGCCTCCCCGCATACACCGAGGTCTGCAGGCTCCATCTCGCCGAAATTCAACGCGAACTCGAGCCGGACATCCTCCAGCACACCCACGTCGTAGAGCGAGTAGATGAATCGCGCCGAGGTCGTCGCAATGCGAGACTCTTCGAGGCTCGAGAGCGTGGACAGCCCGAGATCCTGCGGGTTGAACTGGTCGGTGGTTCGAAACAGCTCCGTCTTGCCCCAGACGATCTGCTGAAGCCCGAGGCGCATCCAGAGCCGATTGTCGAAGAGACTGGTCTCGACGTAGGCCTCCTTCAACTCCTTGGTGTTCTGCTGACTCGCACCGCGGTTCCACGAGAGTTCCGATTCGTCGAAATTCAGGTCGAGGCTGTCGAAATCACTGTTCTCGTAGAACCGCATCAGGCCCTGGCTGGGCACGTAGAGGCCCTGCGCGGTCCCCGGACCGACGTGTTTCACGAGGTGACTCACGTCCGGCGCGGGCCGCAGCGGAAGCTCGCCGGTTCCGCCGGTGACGCGCACGTTGGTAAAGGGCACGCAGCCGGGCTGGATTCCGCGGGCCTCTTGAATCGCAGCCTGGCTGCTTCCGGGCACCACGCAGGGAGACACCCCGGTGTAATCACCACCGAATGCGTTCGTTCCCTTGTTGCGATATTGATCCGCGGTCTGTTCCGTCAGAACCACTTCGGCACCGTTGGAGAGCAGAAACGTTCCGGGAGTCTGGGTCCCGGGCTCGACGAGGTCCGGTGGAAGAAATTCGATCAGTTCTTCGGGAAACGGATCGACTTCGTCGTAGTTGCCGAAGAACGGATTGTCGTCGTCCGTCGGCCCCCCATAGCCGGGGTTCACGATCGGATCCGCGGAATGCCAGCGGATGTAGCCGGATTCACCCCCACCCGGAGACGGCGTCAGCCGGCCTCGAAAGGGATTGGCCTTGTCCCGAAGCGCCGCGTTGGCGTCGACCGAATTCTTCGGCAACCAGGGCCCGAGAACGGCCTTCTGCAAGATGCCCCCATCCGCTCCGCGGCGCGCGGTGGAAGTGAATACGAAGTCGAGGTAGTCGGACATCGTGTAACGAAAGGGATCATCGGCCGTGTTGGGGATGCCGTCGGCGCCTTCGATGTCCCGAATTCTCCAGAGGTCGAATGCGCCTCGGTTCGGAATCACCGAGCCGTCTGCGCGGCGATCGCCGTTGAGCGTCTGAACGTCATTGTGGGGGTTGTCGTCGGTAGACGGGCCTGTCCTTAGCACGCCCGTGTAGTCCTGGGTCATCCCATCGCTGAGTCGATCCGGAAGTCTCTTGGCCCGATCCCCATAGGTGTTGACGGAACGGAACATTCCGCAACCGCGTTTCCAGACGCAATCGTAACGGCCTTCGACGCGCACGTAGGTCTGGAGCAGATCGATCGGACCCCAGCCGTTGGGTAGAACGTCGACTTCTACCTCGAGATTGAGAACGTTGTACCACTGCGCGAGGTCGAGATTGTCGCCGAAACTTTCGTCGAGGACGCGGACCTGCATCTCGCCGAAACCGTGGGCCTGAATGCGTCCGTCGAAATACTCGAGAGCCTCGGAACGGGTGGGAGCCAGGCCCAGGGCGAACGCGGCGATCGACACCGCGGCCGAAGCCAGCAGCCTACGCATCTGCAGCGCCGCGAATCCCCCCAACGCCGACACCCCCGCAGCGAAACGCGTTGGCCTGCGGAGGCGCCTACCGAATGCTGGGGTCGAGATCCGACAGCCTGCCTCGAGTCGGCCCGACACCTCGGTGTGGCTGAGGTCTTCCCCCCGGAGACCCACTCGGAGTTATTACCGTGAGATGATTCCGATGACAACGAGTTTTGATGCAAAATCGGCAACTTCTAGGCCAACTCGAGTTGCCAGGCGATCTCTCCGAGCTTCAACTCGGATCCGAGACGGAAACAGGGGAAATCGCGATCAGCGCGGCGACGAACCGAAGCGCTAGGAGGGCGGTTCGGCGGCCGTCTTCTTCTTGGCGGCCTTCTTTTTCACAGCCTTCTTCTTGGTCGTCTTTTTCTTGGCCGTTTTTTTCTTGGCCGTCTTCTTCTTGGTCGTCTTTTTCTTCGTCGTCTTTTTCTTGGTCGTCTTTTTCTTCGTCTTCTTCTTGGTCGTCTTCTTCTTGCGTTTCGTCGTGGCGTCCCCGTCTTCCCCCGCCTTGCCAGCGCGGGGCTTGCGGGGCGGGAACTCGAAACCGTGCCGGCCCGTTTCCTTGAGAACCAGAATTGCCGAGAACGGTCGGCCGAACCGCGAAGTAAAATCTTCCAACAAATCAGTCTTGCGGTTGGCGAGGTAGACTTCGGCTTCGTCCCGAGTGATTTCCCGCTTGCAGACCGTTCGCGGGAACACGAAGCCACAACCCTTGGGAAGCGCCTCGATTTCGGGATCCTTCTCGCCCTTGGGCAGTTTCGGCTCGCCCCTTTCGGCCTTCTCCGTCTTGAGTTGATCGATCTTGAGTTGGCGCTCGCAGAGGTAATGCGTGGGCGACTCGACGATCGAGCAGCCTTCGCCGAACGGGCACGGGCCCAGCGGATCGGGATTCACGTCGTATTCGACGAGTTCACTGACACCCTCGCCCTCGTTGTAGCCGAGCGACTTCACCACGAGTTTCCACTCGTCGTGGTCGACTTCGATGTAACCCTTGTAGGTGCGGCCGTTGCGCGCCGTAAAACCGTCCAGGGTCCCGGTCTTGCCATCGCGCAGCAGCGCCGAAACGGCGTCGCGATCGAGGTAGCGCCCCGAGGTGTCCTTCCAGAATCGCATCGGGCAATCGTCCTCGCGCTCGACACCGGGTTCTTCGACGCAGCGATAGAACCAGGCCATCTCGAAGACCGGCTTGCCACAGGACGGGCATTTGCCGAGCGGAGTCTTCGTATCGTAGAGGTCTTCATACTCGAAGGTCTTCGCGGTTTCGACGATCTCACAGGCGTAATTCGTGATCTCGGTCATGAAATCCGCCGCCTTGCGCGAGCCGCGCTCGACTTCGAGCAGGTGGTGCTCGATCTCGCCCGTGAGTTCCGGAGAAGTCAGGCGGGCGATGTTGATGCGGTGGAGGGTGTCGATCAGCCGGATCCCCTTCACGCTCGGCCGCAACGCCTTCGCGACCCTCACCACGTAGCCCTTGGCGATCAGGTTCTCGATCACATCCGCGCGGGTCGCCGGCGTGCCGATGCCCTTTTCGTCGATCGCCGCGGCGTGATCTTCGTCCTCCACGAGCTTGCCGGCGTTTTCCATCAACGAGAGCAGGCGCGCCTCGGTAATTCGGGCGGGCGGGCGGGTCTCGTCGGACGCCGATTCGGTTGAAACCGTGCGCACGGCAACTCCACTCGCGGCGTTCTCGCCCGGCACCAGCGGATCGAGCACCGCGATCTCCGTGTCCTCGCTCGCAGGCGGAAGCACCGTGCGCCAGCCCGCTTCCTTGAGTGAGCGCGCACGGGTGCGGAACTTCTCGCCCTGGACATCGGTCACGCGCTCGACGCGCTCCCAGACAGCCGGCGGAAAGAAGTTCCCGAGAAAACGTCGGACCACGAGATCGAAGAGGCGCTTGTCGTCACCGGTCAGCGGAGCCTCGGGCAGGGTTCCAGTCGGAATCACCGCAAAGTGGTCGGAGACCTTCGAGTCGTCGAACGTCCGCTCGGCATTGACGAGCCCCGCCTTCTCGAGCTGAGCGGCCGCCGCTGCGTATTCGGAAAATTCGCCGCCGAGCTGCCCCGCGCCGTTGGCGAAACTGGCAATCGTCTCGTCGACGACTTCTCGATAATCATTGGGCAGACAATTCGAGTCGGTTCTGGGGTAGGTGAGAATCTTGTGGCGCTCGTAACAGCGCTGTGCGGCACTCAGCGTTCGTCGTGCCGACCAACCGAAGCGTCGGTTTCCCTCGCGCTGCAAGCTCGTCAGGTTGAATAACGTCGGCGCAGATTCCCGGGAGGGTTTGCGGGTCTCTTCGGCGATCGCCGCTTGACCGGCGATCGCAGCGACGATGGCCGCCGCGCGTTTCTCGTCGAAGATCCGGTCGTCCTTGAGTTCGGCGTCTTCGCCCGCCTTGAAGCTCGGATCGAACCAGGTCCCCTGATAGGTATTGCCGTCGTGATCGAAGCTGGCGAGCACCTGCCAATACGGGCGCGGCACGTGGGCCAGGATCTTGAACTCCTGATCGACCAACATCGCGAGGGTTGGCGTCTGCACGCGCCCCGCCGACCAGGCGGTCTTTTCCTTGCGGCTCTTCAGGCGCTTGGTGAGTGCGCGCGTCGCGTTCATGCCGATCATCCAATCGCTCTGGGCGCGACACGCCGCGGAGGCCGCGAGACCATCGAACTCCGAACCCGGCTGCAAATCCTCGAAACCCTTGCGGATCGCAGTGCTGGTCATCGACTGGAGCCAGAGCCTGCGAACCGGCTTTTTCGAGTTCAGGGTGTCGACGATTTCGCGGAAGATCAGTTCTCCCTCGCGCCCCGCGTCACACGCGTTGACGACGCTGTCGACATCGTCGCGCTGCAAGAGTTTTTTGATCGTTCGGATTCGCTCGCTCTGGCCCTTCTTCGGCTTCAGCTGGAATTCGTCCGGCAAAATCGGCAGCGCGTCGAGCGTCCAGCGCTTGTATTTGTCGTCCACTTCCTCGGGTGTGAGCAACTCGAAGAGGTGCCCGACCGCAAAGGTCACGACGTGGGTATCGTTCTCGAAGTAGCCGTCGTGTTCGGTGAAGCCGCCGAGCACGCCGGTGATATCGCGTGCGACGCTGGGCTTTTCGGTGATGACGAGCGCTTTACCCAAAGTTTTCAGCTCCGTTGGCGGGAAGGCACCCGGCGAATGGGGCTCATCCTTAGCCCGGTGATCCGCGCCTGACAACTCCGACGCCAATCCCCCCCTGAAATTGGCGCAGCTGGAACCGCGCGCAGTCGGCGCGCGGGACCGGGCGGGTGAGGGGTCGGGGGAATCGCCCATCGACTTGAGGTGGTGCTGTTTCCCCGCGGGTAGGTTGCGCGTAAGTGCCCGTTCCGGCAGGCTTCATGGTCTTCGATGGCCGACACGATCTTCGGAAGAATCGAGCGCGGAGAGATCCCCGCAGACGTCGTCTATGAGGACGATCGCGCGCTGGCCTTCCGGGACGTCAACCCGGTTGCGCCGACCCACCTGCTGGTCATCCCGAGAAAACCGATCGAGAGCTTGTCCGCCGCGGAGCAAGGCGACGAATCGCTGCTCGGCCACCTGCTGCTGGTCGCCAATCGGGTGGCCGCGGAGGCCGGCCTGGAGAACTACCGCGTCGTCATCAACAACGGAGCCGGCTCAGGCCAAACCGTCTTCCACCTCCACCTCCACATCCTCGGAGGCCGCCCCCTGAATTGGCCACCCGGTTAACTGGGGCCCCGCCAGCGCCGTCAGTGACGGCCCTTTCTATTGGATGGCCGCCTGGGTGCGGTGAGGGGAGACCATCGGGCTCAAACCCCATGTCGCCCGCTGGCCTCCCCTCACCGCACCCACGTAACGCTCTCTTCGAAGGCGGCCCTGGAATACGCGGGTTTGCCTTCACGCGGGCAAGCGGGTCCGCAGGGGAGTCGGGGGGAAGGGGTGTGAGCGACATGGGCCTGAGCGAATGCCCCTTCCCCCCGACTCCCCGCCAAGCAGCACGCGTGCCGTGAACCGAATTCCAGGCGAACAGCGCCGGCTGTCGGATCTCTGAAGCGAGCGGCCGGCTAGTTCTTGGGGATCAGTTCCATCGGGACCGGCATCAGGTTCCAGGTGAAGATTGGGCGATCGTCGGGGCGTTTGTAGATGACCTCGCGCTTCATGCGCCGACCGTCCCACACGTAGCGGCGGACTTCTTTGTGGCGATCGCTCGCCACGTAGAGTTCGACGGTCCCGTCTCCATCCAGATCCGTCAGGATCGCGGCGTGCTCGAATCCCGCTGAATCGCGATCGACCAGCTCGGCCTTCCACTCGGCCTTGGGATCGTCGCCCGGGCGGAGCAGCCACAATCCACTGCTGAACGCCGCGGCGATCATCTCGTTCTTGCCATCGCCGTCGACGTCACCGACCGTCAGGAAGCGGCTCAGCGAATCCTTGATCTCGGCGATCACGACACCCTGGTCGGCGGGCGTGTCCGCCTCGAAGCGAAGAATCTGGACCGGCGACTTGATGCGCTTGGCGCCGCCCTCGCCCTCGATCTCTCCCTCGACGGAGACGTAGAGTTCCTGGCGTCCGTCCCCGTCGACATCGGCGACGAGAATTTCCTTGGCGTGGCGCTCGCCGAGGTCCGCTACCACGGTCCGCTGGCCGCCCGCGGCCGGGACGTAGCGGACGACCTCGCCCTTCTGGGGCGTTCCGTCGAGGCGATTGGGCTCGCTCGGGGTCGCGTAGATCTCGAGGACCCCGTCACCATTCAAATCGCCGACCTCGATCTCGTGGACGAAGATGTTCTCCGCCTTGTCGAGTTCCTCGACCTCGTAGCCATCGCCTGTGGGGTGCACCACGGCGACGACGCCCTGGTCGTGCGTGGCTACCGCGAGGCTCGCGGTCCCGTCGCCCTTGAGGTCGCCGATCTCGGCATCGCGCATCCGACTGAACTTGCCGCCGAAATCCTTTTCCCAGAGCACCGTCGGCACCAGGCCGGCATCCGTGAGCTCCCAGGTCTTGAGCAGAGCGCGGGTTCCGCCGAGCGTGAGCAACCGGGGCCCATCGCCCGCGTCGTAGACCATCGCTTTGTGGAAGACGTTGCTTTCGGGGTCCTCGAACACGGAGGTCTTCCATGCGCCGCCTTCGCGGTAGAGGAACTCGAGCCGCGCGGGGCCCGGCACGGGCTTGCCATCCTCGGTCACGAACTGGGCCAGCGCGAGCACGATCCCATTGGGAAGCGTGTCGGGCGTGGCCGGTTTCTGGGCCGCAGCCGGCGCAGCAGCGGTCTTGGCGGCTGCGGGTTTTTCGGGGGCGGCTTTCGTAGGCGCCTCTTCGGCTCCACAGGCGGCGAGAGCACCCGTGATGAGAAACATCAGTACCAATGCGTAGCAACGGGTCGACATGGGTCCTCCGAGATCGTGTGCGAACCCGGAAGGGGGTAGCAACCTCTGCAGCAGATCGACACTATTTTCGACGCCCGATGGAGGCGCCGAGCCAGCCCGGATGTGATACTGGGCCCGTGAGCAAAGAACCCCTCCAGGCCCCGAGAGGCACCCGCGACTTCTATCCCGAGGATCTGCGGCTGCGAAACTGGCTGTTCGAGCACTTCCGCGCCACCGCGGCGCTCTTCGGCTTCGAGGAAATCGACGCTCCCGTGCTCGAGCACGCGGAGCTTTTCATCCGCAAGGCGGGCGAGGAGATCGTCGACCAGCTCTATCACTTCACGCTGCACGACCGCCACCTGGCGCTGCGACCGGAAATCACCCCGCAGATCGCGCGGATGGTCGCGGCCCGCCGCGGCGCGCTGCGGCTGCCGTTGCGCTGGTTCAGCATTCCGCAGTGCTGGCGCTACGAGCGCATGAGCCGCGGGCGCCGCCGCGAGCACTACCAGTGGAACATGGACATCTGGGGCGAGCCCGGGGTCGCCGCCGAAGCGGAACTGATCGCTTCGGTCTTCCACCTGCTCGACCGACTCGGCCTGGAGCGCGGCGATGTGATGGTCCGGATCAACAGCCGGGCACTGCTCGAAGAGACGCTTCGCGAGACGGTGCTCGCGAAGCGACCCGAAGTCTTCCCCGCGCTGTGCATCGCAATCGACAAGCTGGGGAAGATCGGCGAAGACGCGGTCGTCGAACTGCTCCGCGATCCGAAGGGCCTGGTCGGGTTGCCGGTCGAAGACGCGCGCTTCGTACTGTCGTTCCTGAAATTGCGCGACATCGCCGAAGCCCAGAAGATCGCTCGCGCGGACTCTCCCGCGCTCGCGGAAATCACGCGACTCTTCGAATTGATCGACGCCTACGGCCACGCGGATCGAATCGCCTTCGACGCCTCGATCGTTCGCGGGCTCGCCTACTACACCGGCATCGTCTTCGAAGCATTCGACTCCGGACGCGAATTGCGCGCCGTTTGTGGCGGCGGCCGTTACGACCACCTGCTCGAAACACTCGGTGGCCCCGCGACACCCGCGGTCGGCTTCGGCTTCGGCGACTCCGTCATCGCAGAACTCCTCAGCGAGAAGAAGCGGCTGCCGGAACTCCCGCGCAGCCTGGATGCGGTCGTCTACGCGTTTTCAGAAGCGGAGCGCGCCGCCGCCGTGCGGGTGGCTCGAGCGCTGCGCGCCGACAACCGAAGCGTCGAACTCGTACTCGGCGAACCCCGACTCAAGCGGGTGATGGCCGACGCAGATCGCGCAGGAGCGCGAGAGATCCATCTGCTCGGCCCCGACGAAGTGGCGCGAGGTGAGGTATTGATCCGGGATCTGACGAGCGGCGAGCAACGCAGCGAGCCCATTCCCGAGTGAACGAGCGCACGTGTTCGGGCCGAGCGGCCCCAATCTGGAGTGCATCCAGACCGATGAGGACCCACCAGTGAAGCCTTGGACGATTCGCGACAGCCTCGATCTCTACCACGTCCTCGACTGGGGATCGGGGTTTTTCGCGATCAGCGATGCGGGAGACATCGAAGTCCGACCGAAGACCGACGATGCGCGGAGCATCGACCTGCTCGAACTGGTCGAGAACCTGGGACGGCGCGGTGTGCACACCCCACTGCTGATCCGTTTCAACGACATCCTCGACAGCCGCGTGCGGGGCTTGAGCCAATGCTTCCGCGAGGCGATCCAGGAGATCGACTACCGGGGAACCTATCGCGGGGTCTACCCGATCAAGGTCAACCAGCAGCGCCACGTCGTCGAAGAATTGATCCGGTTCGGCGCTCCAGAGAAGCTGGGGCTCGAAGCCGGCAGCAAACCCGAATTGCTGATCGCCCTCGCCCTGCTCGATACGCCGGGCGCGCTGATCATCTGCAACGGATACAAGGATCGGGCCTACGTCGAGACCGCACTGCTCGCGCAACGCCTGGGTCGAACACCGATCATCGTCGTCGACCGATTCCACGAGATCGATCTCATCCTCAAGACTTCGCGCGAACTCGGAATCCGGCCGCACCTCGGCATCCGGGCGCGGCTGAGCAGCAAGGGCGCTGGCAGGTGGGTCGAGTCGACCGGGGATCGCTCCAAGTTCGGCCTTTCGTCGATGGAGATCGTCGCAGCGGTCGACCGCCTGGCAGCGGAAGACATGCTCGATTGCGTCGAACTGATGCACTTTCACATCGGTTCCCAGATCACCGCGGCGCGCGCCCACAAGGACGCACTCAGCGAAGCCAGTCGCATCTTCGTGGGACTCCACGAAATGGGCGCGGAACCCTCCCTGATCGATGTCGGTGGCGGACTCGGGGTGGACTACGACGGCTCGCGCACCAACTTCCCCTCTTCGAAGAACTACTCGATGCAGGAATACGCGAACGACGTGGTGTCTTTCATCCAGGAAGCCTGCGACGCGGCGAAGATCGCCCATCCCGACATCGTGACCGAATCGGGGCGCGCGCTGACCGCCCATCACTCGGTCTTGGTGTTCGACATCCTCGGGGTCAATGAAATCCTGAATGACTCGCAGCCGGGCAAGGTCACCGACGACGATCCCAAGGTGCTGCGCGATCTCGCAGAAGTGTGGAGCGACACCACGATCGAAGACGTTCAGGAGTCCTACCACAACGCGGTGCTGCTCAAGGAAGAAGCGGCGACGATGTTTTCACTGGGCTACCTCGACCTTCGAGGCAAGGCGCGGGTCGAACACATGTTTGCGAAATGCTGTGAGAAGATCCTCGAACTGCTCCGCGAGTTGCCCGATGTGCCCGAAGACCTCGCCGATTTCGAAGCCGGCCTCGCCGATACCTACTACGGAAACTTTTCGGTCTTCCAGAGCGCACCGGACCACTGGGCGGTCAAGCAGCTCTTTCCGGTGATGCCCATCCATCGCCTCGACGAACAGCCGACCCGACGCGGCGTCTTTGCAGACTTGACTTGCGACAGCGATGGGAAGATCGATCAGTTCATCAACCCCCGCGAAGCCAAGAGCCTGATCGAGCTCCACTCCTGGACGGGTGCTCCCTATTACATCGGCGTATTTCTCGTCGGCGCGTATCAAGAGATCCTGGGTGACCTCCACAATCTCTTCGGAGACACCAACGCAGTTCACGTAACCCTCGACGACGAGGGCGGTTACACACTCGATCACATCGTCCGGGGTGACGCCGTGGAAGACGTCCTCGCCTACGTGCAGTACGATCGTCGGCCTTTGATCGAAAAGGTGCGCCAGATCATCGAGAGCGCGCTGCGCAACGACAACATCAGCCTCGAAGAATCTGCGCGCCTGCTCGAGCGCTACGAGCAGGGACTCAAGGGATACACCTACCTGTCGGGTCAAGTCTGAGCCGATGCCTGCACGCCGCTCCGCAGCACCGATCCGCATTCTCTCCTGGAACGTCAACGGCCTGCGCGCCTGTGCGAAGAAGGGCTTCGGCGATTGGCTCGAGGGATCGGGGGCGGAGATCGTCGGCCTTCAGGAAGTGCGCGCCGAGCCCGACCAGATTCCGACCGAACTGAGCCAACCCGAGGATTGGCACACGAGCTTCTCCACCGCCGAGCGCAAGGGTTACAGCGGCGTCGGCCTCTACGCGCGGCGGGCTCCCGATCGCATCGACACCGCGCTCGAAGAGGCTCGTTTCGATTCCGAGGGGCGGGTCCAGATCGCGCGCTTCGGGCGGCTCGCGGTTGCCAACGTCTATTTCCCCAACGGCAATGGCAAGGACCGCGACAACAGCCGGGTGCCCTACAAGCTCGACTTCTACCGCAGATTGTTCGAACGGCTGCAGCGCCTGCGGCGCGGCGGCGCGCGGGTGCTCGTGATGGGCGATTTCAACACCGCTCACCGCGAAATCGATCTCGCGCGACCCAAGGCAAACCGGGGTACGAGCGGTTTCCTACCCGAGGAGTGTGCGGAGATCGACCGCTGGATCGATGCCGGCTGGATCGACACCTATCGCCAATTCGACCCGTCGCCGGATCGCTACACGTGGTGGAGTCAGCGCTTCGGAGTCCGCGCCAAGAACGTCGGCTGGCGGATCGATTACGTGCTGGCCTCGCCGGCGGCGATGAAATTCGTCGAGAATGCGATGATCTACTCGGATGTCCAGGGATCCGATCACTGTCCGATCGGCGTCGAGGTCGATCCCGAGATCTTCGCCTGATGGACTGAATCGCAGCGGCGCCACAGGTCCGAAGCGCGTATGCTTCGATCCGCGGCGCACTCCCCCCCGGTCGATCGTTCGAAAACCCGTCATGGGGGAGCAGCATGGATTTTCTGACTCGACTCGAAGGATGGTTCGCCAGCTATGTGGTGGACTCGATCGAGGCCGTGATCTTCTTCGACGTCGCGTTCTGGGATCCCGACGTGACACTCCCGCTGGTCGTCTTGTGGCTGATCGCCGGAGCGACCTTCTTCACCCTGCGGTTTCAGTTCGTGAACTTTCGCGCCTTTCGCCACGCGATCGACTGCACGAGGGGTCGCTATACGGACCCCAAATCCACCGGCGAGATTTCCCACTTCCAGGCGCTATCGGCGGCGCTCTCGGCCACGGTCGGGCTCGGGAACATCGCCGGCGTGGCGTTTGCGGTGGGGATCGGCGGGCCCGGCGCAATCTTCTGGATGGTCCTCGCGGGTTTTCTGGGGATGAGTTCGAAGTTTGCCGAATGCACGCTCGGTCAACTCTATCGGGTGACGCGCGCCGACGGTCACGTTTCGGGCGGTGGGATGCACTATCTGCGAGACGGCCTCGCCGAAATCGGATTCGCGCGCCTGGGAAAGGCGCTCTCTGTGATCTTTGCGCTGATGTGCATCGGCGGCAGCCTCGGCGGCGGCAACATGTACCAGGCCAATCAATCGTTTGCCCAGGTCGCGGAAGTCCTGCCGATCATGGCGGGAAAGGGTGGAGCCATCGTCTTCGGTCTGATCCTCGCGGCGCTGGTCGGCGTCGTGATCATCGGCGGCATCAAGCGCATCGGCGAGGTCGCAGCCGGGCTCGTTCCGTTCATGTGTATCCTCTACGTCGTCTGCGGGATCAGCCTGCTCGTCGCTCACGCCGGTTCTCTGGGCTCGGCGGTCACGACCATCGTCTCGGAAGCCTTTTCATGGCAAGCAGGAGCCGGTGGATTCTTCGGCGCCTTGATTCAGGGCTTCCGGCGCGCGGCCTTCAGCAACGAAGCCGGAGCGGGATCCGCCGCGATCGTCCACTCTGCCGCCCGGACCGATGAACCCGTTCGCGAGGGAGTCGTCGCGCTGCTCGAACCCTTCGTCGATACGATCGTCGTCTGCACGATCACCGGCCTCGTCATCGTCGTCACGGGAGCGCACCTCCAGCCCGACGTCGGAGGCGGCATCGCGATGACATCGTGGGCTTTCGAGACCGTATTCCCGTGGTTCCCGCCCGTGCTGACCTTGATCGCCGTGCTCTTCGCGTTCAGCACCATGATCTCCTGGAGCTATTACGGCGAGCAGTGCTGGGCGCGACTGTTCGGCGTGCGTACGATCCTGCTCTACAAGGGGCTCTTCCTGCTCTTCGTCTGGCTCGGCTCGATCTTCAACGCCAGCGCGGTGATCGACTTTGGCGATGCGATGATCCTCGGGATGGCATTCCCGAACATGTTCGGCGTCGTGCTCCTCTCGGGGCGGATCAAACGCGAACTCGATAAATACCTCGGGAAATTGAGATCGGGACAGCTCAAGCGCTACTGAGCGCGGCAGCGGGCGCGAACCCGATTGGATCGACCGGATCCTCCAGCGCGAAAGGTCCGAGGCAATGCCTTGCTCGCATCCGAAATACTCCTTGCGGCCACGGCATCGTTTCTGACACCCTGCCGCTGACGCTCGAGCGGCTCCGGTCGCTTTTTCGAAGATCGGAGTCCGGAGACCGTGCCCCTCCCCCGCTGGAATCGAAACATCGGACCCTGCCTGGTTCTCTTCGCCGCATTGCTCCTGCCCGTCGCGCGCGCACAGGGCCAGGCCATCCAACGACCCGCTGACGAGCGCCCCGAACTTCCGCAATTCGAGTCACCGGAAGAAGCAGAGCCGATTCTTCCCCCGATCGTCCAGCCCCTGGAACCCGAAGAGGCGCCTTCCAGCGGACCGGGTGTGTTCATCCAGGGTTATCGGTTCGTCGGCAGCACGGTGTTTTCCAGCGAAGAACTGGCGAGTCTCGTCAAACCGTGGACGGGCCGGGTGATCCGCTCCGAGGATCTGGTCTCGGTCCGCAACGCGATCACGGAACACTACCTGCAGCACGGCTACGTCAACTCGGGTGCGACGCTGCAGGATCAAGACTTCGAAGGCGGCATCATCGAGATCCAGATCATCGAGGGCTCGCTGTCCGAGATCCGGATCACCGGAAACAAACAGTTTCGCGCTCGCTACTTGCGCGACCGCATCCAGCGCGGTGCCACGACACCCCTTCACATAGGCAAACTCGAAGAGCGGATCCAGATCCTCCAGCAGGATCCGCGAATCCGGAAGCTCGCAGCGCGACTCGTTCCGGGCGATCAGCGCGGCGAGGCCGTCCTGCACATCGAAGTGGAAGAGACCAACCGTTTTGGGGTGGACTTTCGATTCGACAACTACGAACCGCCGAGCATCGGTGGTGCACTCGCCGGTGGAATCGACGCTTCACTCCAGAATCTCGCCGGATGGGGAGATTCGTTCGGCGCGGAGTTCACCATCACCGAAGGCCTCGAGCGCTATCGCGGCCGCTACGAAATCCCCTTTACCCGCTGGGACACAAGACTGGTATTGGAGGCCCACTACGCGGACTCCGAGATCACCGAAAAATCCTACGCTGACGAGGATATTGAAAGCACCTTCCGGTCCTACCGGATCGGACTGATCCAGCCCGTCTACACCTCGACCCAGACACGGTTCGACCTCGGCCTGCTCGCGGACTGGCGGCGGAGCAATATCAAGCTGGACGGAGAGAGTTTCGACTTTTTCGGGTCCGGCGCAGAGAATGGGAAGACGACGGCGAGCGTGCTCCGCTTCTTGGCGGATTGGTCGTGGCGCGACCAAAACCAGGTGCTTTCCGCTCGCATGCAACTCAGTTGGGGAATCGACGCCCTCGGCGCCACGACCCTCAACGAAAGAGACCGGGTGGACAGCAGCCAACAACCCGACGGCCGCTTCGTTGCGAGTCTGATGCAGCTGCAATGGGCGCGCCGCTTTGGCAGTCTGGGTGTCGAAGCGATCATCCGCGGCGACATGCAGATTTCCAACGACCCGCTACTCACCCTCGAACAGATTGCGGTCGGCGGTTACGCGAGCGTGCGTGGATACCGGCAGAATCAGCGCGTCCAGGATGAAGCCGCGATCGTCTCACTCGAAGTGCGGGTACCGATCTGGCGCGATCCGCGATACATCGGCGTCATCGAACTCGCACCCTTCGTCGACTACGCCCATGTGTGGAATCAAAGTGATCGCCTCCACGAGCGAGCGAAGACGCTCGCGAGTGTCGGGATCGGCCTGCGCTGGACGCTGCCGCGATTTCTCAGTGCGCAGATCTATTGGGGGCAGAACCTCAACAGCGTCAACACGTCCGGCAATCTGCAGGACCGCGGCGTGCAGTTCCTGATCACCTGCCACTTTCCATGATCGAAATGGCGGCGGTCATGCGTCGGACCCACCCGACTCGCGCGAATACTCCGCGCTCAGAGCCAGCTGCTGATCAATAGATAAGGCGCCCAATAGCCGGGGTGTCGGTAGTGGCGCGTTTTGAGCAACTCGATCTGCGCGTATTGGAGCGCCTGCGCGCGCGACTGTTCGGGATCGTTCAACTGGCGGTAGAACGCGACGACGAAATCGGCAGTCGCCTGGTCGTTGACGGACCACAGCGTCGCCACCGCACTTCGCGCACCCGCGCGCAGTGCGACACCCGCCAGCCCCAGGGCCGCGCGATCGTCACCGGCCGCGGATTCGCACGCCGATAGAGTCAACAGCTCGAGAGGTTGTTCGGCGCGAAAGCGGGTCGCCCCGACCATCGCCGCGAGTTGGTCCATCGAAACGCGCCCGTCGTAGGCGAGCAGGAAGTTGTCGGAGGGTTCTCCGCCAAATTCGCCGTGGGAGGCGATGTGGACGATGCCGTAGGGTATCTCGGTAAGCTCGCTCCGGAGTTTCTCGACCTCGAAACCGCCATTCATCAGCGTCTTGCCCGGATAGAACTCGCGGACCGCTGCGATTTCGTTACCCACCGCCGGCAGCGCGGAATAGCCTTCGACGGACTCGCTGATGCCCGCGGCCAGCATGCGTGTCGGATCGGACTCGAAGGGTCGGACGTTGGTGAGCGTGAGGCTCGGAGTCACCGCGATCGGGTGCATCTCGATCAGGAAGCGCTTGCTCTCCCGATCGCGAAGTGCCGCAAATGGAATCGTGCGCAGCGCACCGTCGGGCACGAAGACCAGCGTCGGCGGTTCCCCCTCGCTTTGCAGAATCGATTCGAGTGGTCGGATCATCCAGTCGTAGAGGTCGTTGGCGTAGGCCAGATAGTGCCGGCTGTTGCGCCGCTCCAGCGCCTCGCGGAACGCGCGCACCGCAGTGATCAACGTCTCTCGAGCGACCGGCAGGCGATGCGCGTCGAGCCGACCCTCGCGGCTCACGATCAACTCGACGCGGTCGGGAAGCAAGACGGGGTAGATGACGACCGTGTTCGGGATTGCATCGGGTGCGGTCTTGCGCTGGGCGTCGAGGCAGGAATCGCGAAAGTAGTCCCGCAGCTCTGCAACCTTCAAATCTTCGAGCGCGTCGCGCGCCTCGACCAACAACGCCTGCTGCTCGTCGGGGTTGCCGCTCGCAGTCGCGTGGGTGAGCAGGAGATCCACCAATTCGGTGTAGATCGGCTCGACCCGACTCTGGAAGGTCCCCGCCTCAATTGCGCCGAGAGCGGTCTGCGCGCGGATGTCGCGAAGCGTGGCGACGGTGTCGCGGTAGGCGCTCAGCGCGCGCGCGGGCTGCCCGGCCGCGACTTCGAGGCGTCCCAGTTGCCACTGCCAGCGGTAGAGCGCATCGGCTGCGTCGGCGAGCTCTGCGGCGTGGAGCGCTCGCCGCGTCAGTCCCAGTGCGTCGGTCCAGAGGCCCTGGCCCTCGTAGAGTTCGCCGAGATAGCCGAGCGCATAGGAGCGAAGCCGCATCTCACCCGCAGCGTCCGCCAGTTCGAGAGCGCGCTGAAAGGAATCGGCCGCGCGACGCGTCGCGGAGCGCCGGACCGCGGGGTTGCGCTCCCCGAGCAGCGCATCCGTGCGTCCGAGGTGGATCAGCAGCTGCGCGCGCGCAGCCACATCGGTGAGACTCTCGCTCGCGCCCAGTGCCTCTTCGAGCTTCTCATCGGCGGCGTCGTATTGCCCCGCTTCGGCCGCCGCCCTCGCACCGTTCGCCGAAGCAAGGGCCGCGAGAGCCGCGTCACCGCTGTCTCGCGCGATCCGCTGGCTTTCCTCGTACCCGGCGAGGGCCGCGGCGTATTCTCCGCGTTCTACGAGCGTGTTGCTCCGCTCGAGCGATTCGGACGCTTCGCTCCCAGCAGCAGTAGCCGCGTGGGTCGTTTCTGCCGATGCCGGACAGCTCTGCGGTGACGCAGGGGTGCCCGCGAAAGCCGCCAACGGAAACAACACGCCGCAGAGCAGCGCCCACCCTCGGGCCGCCCTCCGCGCCCGTCGCGCCGCCGGCCGCATCCGCGTTACGACCGCCTGCGCATTCGGTAGATCCAACCGAGCCCCGCCAACCCGCCGATCAGCTGCCAGATCTGGGCCGGCTCGGGCACCGGTGCGCCCCCCGCCTCGTCGACAGCCGGAGTTTCGATCGCGTCGCAAGCAAGGAAGGGAACCGGGTCCAGCCCATCACCCGTGATGCAAGCCTGACTTTCGCCGGCGGCGATGCCCGTCTCCTCGATCCGGAAATAGACGACCATATCCTGGAATCCATCCTCATCGAGGTCTTCGAGGGTCACACCGGCCCACAAGAAGGGCAAGGCTCCAGCGGGGCCGAACCGGAGACTGTTCACGTCCACGTCGGCGACGTCGAAGCCTTCCGATCCGAAAATCGCGACCGGAAACTTGGCGCGGATGTCGGGGTCGATGAAGTTGGGGTCGGTGCCGGGCATGATTTCCAATTGGACGATGTCCCCGGGAACGCAGGAGGAGTTGGTCGCCGCATATCCGACGGCGTTGGTCAGAAAACGGTCATTACCGGCACCTTGGCCCAGTGTGTCGTTCCAGTCCCAGGCCGCGATGACGAAAGTGGCCCCACCGCTGCAGCCGACCAGGAGAGTCGGAAGATTCACTCCAATGGGGAAGCCGGCTGCACCACTTCCGACGAAATCGGCGACCACCTCGAGGCCCGCGTCGGGATTCTCGATCCAGAAGAAGAAATCGGTCCCCCCTTCTTCCATGTGCGGATTCGCAATCCCTTGAACCGTTGGATGGGACGTGTTCAGGATGTTGATGGGAGTGTTGGTCCCATTGCTATTCCCAGAATGTACGGATCCTTGAAATGTTCCCAGCTGCGGTTGGTTGCCCGCGGGAGGCCGGATGTCCGCAGCGTATGACGAGAAGAACATGTTTCCGCCCGCCCACTCCGTGACGATATTGCCCCCGGCATCGATGTACGCCTGAACGGCGTTCGCATAGGCGATCGAGGAGCCATTGAAGGTGGTGTTTCGACTGATCACGAACACGTCGAAAGCGGGAGCGCCACTGGACACGAGGCTGCCGCCCTCGATCTGAGCGGCTGTCAGCGTCGTCGGGGTGTGTCCGGCAGCGGTCAGAAGATTGTCGACCGTGGCCGTGGAATCGAAACCTTCGTGAGCGACGGTTGCTCCCCAGGCCGGATGCCCACTACCGAGCACGAGTCCGACGAAGAAAACTCCGACGAGACTTCGAAATCCGTTCACGCCATTGACTCTTCCCGTACGCATCATCACGCCTCCTTCCGGTGCCCGGGTCTCGAGCACGAGCGCACCCGTCTACGACGATGCAAGCAGCCGAGGCCGAGTAGTCCCACCGTCAGCGACGCGATCGCGCTGGGCTCGGGAAGTTGGATCGTCTCCGCGACGTTGTCGATCCCGCCAGCTGCGATTTGGCGCAATTGCAGGTTGGCGCCCGCCGCCACGCCGGAGATGGTAACCGTGGTCGGCGCGTAGGGGACCAATGACGTGAGCGAGCTGTCGATGGTCAACATGCCGACGCGTCGCGCAATCGCGCTCGGCGTCGTAGCGCCTCGCGTGAAGTTCATCCGCAGCTGCTTCGTCAGGGGCGGGAGTTCGCAGACCGGAGATTCTACGTTCACGCAATCCGGATGGTGGACGAGAGTCGGCATGTTCACATCGGCGTCGAAGTGGGTGAAGTAGCCGGGGCCATCGATCTCGAACAAGAGGTCGGCACCGCACAACTCGGCTCCGCGGCTCCCATCGGCACCCAGCTTGCAGAGATTGCCCTCATCGACGTAATCACCACCGTCGATCCAAAGGTAGAGTTCCCCTCCCGGAGTGCCGTCGATCACGCAATCCAGCGAGCGCGCAAGACCGCTCAGCACCGGGTAACCGCTAAAGCCCACCAGTGTCCCCGCACCCGTCGCGGGGTCGATCGTGATCAAGCTCCCCGCGCCCTCCGAATTTCCGCCGAGCCCGCCGTAGAGAACGCCCCCAGGACCGAACGCGAGCGCGGCGACATCGCCCAGTCCGGTGCTGCCGATCAGCGTTCCCGCGCCGGTTTCGAGATTGAGCTTGATCAGATCGCCACTCGAGGTGCCCGATGTCGCGCCGTAGAGAATCCCCGTGGCCGAATCGAACGCCAGACCACCGATCGGTCCAAAGCCGGTGGCGCCGACGGTGGTGAGAGCCCCCGTCGCCTGGTCGACGGTGACGAGCTGAGAGGGTGAACTTCCCCCGCCCTTTGCGATGAAGGTTCCGTAGAGCGTGGTGCCGACGAATTCGAGGCCGGTGACCGAGCCATCGATGTGGGTCCCGACCAGGGTCTCGACGCCAAACTCGTCGATGTTGATCACGCTCTTCGTGCCGCCGCCAGTGGTGCCGAAGAGCACGCCGTCGTACCGGAAGGCGAGATCCGTCACCGGGCCGAACGCGTTGAGCGGGCCGATCAGGGTTCCGGCACCGGTCTCGGTGTCGACCGCGATCAGCGAGATCCCGTTGTTTCCGGTAGAGGCGACCATTCCGCCCCCGCCGACGCCCGCACCACTTCCGCAACCGGGCGGATACTCGGACCGCTGGTCGACGCTGTCGTCGCCGGGGCTGTGGTAGACGATCACATCGGGCAACGGCGTTTGCGCCGTTGCAGAGTTCGTTCCGGAAAAGAATGCCAAGCCGAGCAAGAGCGCCGCGAACACAAAGGCGGGCTGACTCCGGCGATGGCTTGGATCGGGTCGGCGTATTTCGAGCATCATAATCTCTCCTGGAACAACGAGCAGTCTGTCGAGCCGCTCGCGGGGGAATTGCCGTCTACTCCGGGGGCGCCGCCCAGGGTCGACGGAAGTGGCGCGTCCGGCGATCGCGGGAGCGCCTCTCGGCTTTGAACCATGAAGCTCCCGGTCCGCTCGGTACGCGCGACACAAGGTGGCAGCAGCCGATTCGCCGGGTCGACGAAGTCCGCCGGTAGCGTCGCCACCTGGCTGACGATGTCCGCATCGGGCGAGCTGATCTGGATCGCACCGCTCACGCCCTCCTCCGAGTGCGCCTGGATCAGGCTGTCGGAGGAGATCAATACGTTTCTGCCGGCGATCGTGATGTCGCCCGCGTCCGCGACGTTGGCATTCGCCCGGATGATGCTGCGGTTGAGGATGACGAACTGGGGAATCACGGGATCGATGCCGACCGCCTCTTCGCCGCTCAGCGGAATGAAGATGTCGCCCGCATCCGCGCCGGCATCGGAACCCTGCACGGTCGTTTCGACCAACGAGTCCAGCAGATAGACACGATCACGCGCCTGGATCGAGATGCGACCGCCACCCGCATCGAGTGCGGTGGTGGTGATCTCGCTGTTCTCGGCGCTGAAACTGCGCGTCGCGGCGATCACGATTGCGCCGGCGTCGCCGCCATTGGTGCCAGAACTCCGAGACGTGACGCTGGCGCCGTTCTTGAGCACGACGTTTCCGACGTCTCGAATTGCGATTCGACCTCCGGGCCCGGAACCCGTGGTCTCCGCTGTAATGATCCCGCCCGAAACGCGCAGCGTATCGCTGTCGGAAATCAGGATTTCGCTGGCAAGGGATGCGGGGGGTTGGCCGCCGGTCGCAACATCTTTCACGCTCGCGCTGATCTCGCCACCGCTTTCGATCTCGATCAGCTTCGCGCCGCTGATCCGGATGTCACCTGCGGCGCCGAAGCCCTCCGATTTGACGGAGATCAGCCCCCGATCACGAACCCGAAGCGTCATGCGCTCGCCGGCGTGCGGGCCCAGCGCGATCGAACCGGCTTCGCCCGTGGAGTTCTGCAGCGTCTGGGAGAAGATGCCGGACCGGTTGAAGCCAAAGTCATCCGTGCCTTCGACCGTGACCTCTCGCGCGGTCACGATCACGTCGCCCGCATCTCCACTGCCCCGGGTGCTCGTCGAGATTTCACCGCCGCGGTTGACCAGGAGGGTGTCTGCATCGATGACGAGCCGTCCGCCCTCCCCATCTACGTTCCTCGCTGCGATCGTCGATGCCCCGTTCGCACCGCCCGAGACAGAGACGGATCCCGCTTCGAGCAGCATGTCGCCGGCCTTGCCGTCGCCCTCCGCACTCGTGGAAATGTCGGCTCCGTTACTCAAGCGGATGCTTCCAGCGCGAATCGACAACCGCACGCCATCACTCGCGGGCCCGCGCGCAAAAACACCCGAGGTCACCTGATCTCCGCCGGTCGCAAACAACTCACCGTCGACTTCGATTGAGAGCTTTCCGGGTTGGCCCGAGGTCTGGCTCGACGTTCTGATCTGCCCACCGTCGATCAGGTCGATCGAGTCCGCGTGGACGCTGAGGTCGCCGCCGGCGCCGCTGCTACCGGCGAGGGCCACTGCGCTGATCTGCCCGACTGAATTTGGAATCGAGAGATCGCCTTGCAGGAGAATCTCGCCCGCGTGAACAGTTACATCTCCGCCAGCGCCCGAACCCACGGTCGCACTCCCGATCGTGCTGGCCGTAACAGTCAGCGTTTCGATCGGAGCGGCTTCCGTACCAATCCATACGTCCGCGGCGTCAAACTTGCTCACCGTGTTCGCGAGGATCTCCGAACCGCCGCTTAAATCGAGGCGGTTCGCGAGAACCTCGATACGGCCCGCGTCTGTGGGCGTCCCGAATGCGAGCGGGCCCGCCGATCGATTGGTTCCGATTCGACCGCCATCCTCGAGCGCCACCGTCGTCTCGGCTTCGACGTGAATGATCGCGCCGTCACCCGCTCCTCGATTCGATGTCGAGATCTCCGAACCCGCACCCCCAATCAAAACCGATCCCGCATCGACCCAGATCGTGCCCGCCTGGCCCGAAGTCGAACCCAGAACATTCGGATTCGAACTCTGCAGGCGGGATCCACCCTCGATCGTCACGGCCTCCGTCGCCATCAGCAGCACGTCGGGCCCATCCCCTGCGTGAGAATTGCCACTGATCTGACTCAGGACATTGGCGCCGTCTTCGAGCGTTATGCTGCCCGCGACGAGTCGGATGTCGCCGCTGACCCCGCTGCCGAGCCCGGTCGTGGTCGAGCTGATGTCGCCCGCGTCGATCGAAAGCGGTCCAGCCACTTCGATGTCGATCGCAGCGGGCGCTTCGTCGAGGGGATTGGCGGGCGTGGTATTGGCCGCGAATGCGAACAACTTCCCGCTCTTCGGAACCCCCTGCGCGCGCGCCATCTCGAACTGCCCGCCGCGAATCACGATCCGACCCCCGACGCCACTGACTTCCAGGATCGCGTTGTCGGTGAGGTGAACCGAGGCCTCATCGGAGGTGAGGCTGTCGATGGGGAGGTCTTCGATGTTCGTCGGAACTTCGGTGCCTGCGGGCACTGCCGCCAGTTGGATCACGCTCCCATTCGAACCGAGCGTCGGAAGGTCGACCGCCGAACCACGGCCCACGACCTCGACGCGACCGGCGACCGCCGTCAGCGTTTCTCCAGCCGCAACCGCAAACTGGCCACTATCGGAAGTCGTCTGATCGAAACTAATCGTCGCGGGACTTTCGGTATCGATCCAGAAACCGAACGCCGTCGGCGGAGCGACGACGATCGTCGGCACCGTGCCACCGCGGATCGCCTCGAAATCTTGCCCGGACTCGAAGCGAAGCACATCGGCCGTACTCACATAAAAAGACCCGCCGACATCGAGTTCGGCATTCGCACCGAACATCACACCATGGGGGTTCAGCAGATAGAGATCGGCGGTACCCACTTCGGAACGCAGCCGCCCATAGATCTCGGACCCACCCTCCCCGGTCACGCGCGCGAAGATCTGGTTGATCACGGCGCCGCTCTCGGAAGCGGCAAAGGTTGCGGTATCGCCCGCGTTGACGTCGAGTCGAAGCAGGCTCTGGAACAAGCCGTCGCCGACCAGTTTGCCGTGCGAGCCCCCAGGAAGCTGCGCTTCCGTGCAGCTCGGGCAGTAGTCGATCCGGTAATCGAGACCTGCGCCATCGTCGTCGGGAACCCGGTGGGCGTTGCCCGGAGTTCCAAAGCCCGGCGTGTCGTCGAAGACGACCGTGTGCTCCTGTGCGACTGCGGCCGTGGCAGACGCCAACACCGCGAAGTACACCAGAATCATCTGCAAAGACCGCCGCATGGCGCGCCTTACTGCAACTCAGTCGCGGGGCCGCACGCCTGCAGCCTCGAGGGAGAGTTTGGCAAACCCGAGTCGATCGATGCGGCCTCGAGTTCCATGATGACCACGTCGACGATGTTGAGCGAACCGCCCACCGTGACCTTGCACTTCTCCGCAACCGCATTCGTGGCCGTCTGACCGGGAGGCAGTGCCAGTACCGCCTGACAGTTCGCGACGTCGTCCTCGGCCGTCAGCAGCGCGATGTCGACGACACCGTCTCCACTGTCGCCACATTGGCAGACATTCCCGATGTCGTCGGGCTCCAATACCGCCACACCACCGGCGTCCTGCTGGCCCCCGGGGCCACCATTCGCAGTCAATACGCAGTTGTCGGAGTCATCGCCGACACCGTCAGCGTCCAGGTCTTCATCCGCGTCGAAGCGATTGAGCAGCGAGACGTTTTCGACCGCGATCGGATTCGCAGCGCTGCTCGGCACGACCTGCCCGCCCAGACTGAAACCCGGGAGCAGATCCGCACCCGAGAACGTAATCTGGGGCGTGGGCGTGTCCGCCCCAAATTCGATGATTCCGAGTTCGGACTCGACGGTCGCGCTCGGATTGTTGATGCTCGGCGGGTCTGCACCCGCGGGCAAACTCCCTTGCAGCGCCACATAGATCGTATTGGGAACGAAGGCCGGATCGCTCGGGTTCGTCGCCCGCGCGACGAACGTGGCAATATCGGGAGCATTGCCGGTAAAGAAGGTCGGGCGCTCGATTCCCGAACCGAGGTCGAGATTTGGATTCGAGATGTCGTCGAATGCACAGCCGATCAGGTCCACCGCCCCGACCTGCGCGGGAAAGCTCGCAATCGGACAGCTGGGATCACCCGACGCGCAGACACAACCGCCAAATACCGGAGCCGCCGCCGGGCCCGAGGTCGTGATTCCAAAGGCCATCTTGTGAATCCGCCGCTCCGACAGAACCGTCACCTTGTAGCGCCGGAGGTCGCCCGGCGTGGCGGGACGCAGCGTGAGCGTGGCCAGTTCTGTCTCTGGGATCACGACCGTCAACAACTGTGCGTCCGGGAACGGATTTCCACTGGGGGCCACGAGCAATTGAAGGGTGGGATCGAAGAGAGCGAAACCCTCCGTCGAAACCCGCGGTGAGGTGAAGGCGGGGAGATTGTCGAGCAGGAGCGTCCCGAGGAAGACTTCCTGCGGCGTCCCGCCGCCGTCGCACAGTAGGTCGTTGTTGACGCCCGGCGTCGCCTGCAATTGCAGCAGGACATTCTGCGCGGGGAATCCGGCGGGAGTCGTGACCGCCGGCCCGATCGTGGTCGATGTCAGCGGATTGACCGTGCTGCCGAGGTCGGTTGCACCGACACACGAAGCGAGATTGTTGGGGTCGTTCGAATCGGGAATGCAGCCACCGAAGTTGACGAAAGTAGCTCCCGCTGGCAGGGCCAGACCGATGTTCGCAGCGACGACAT
>JAHEEJ010000113.1 GCA_024640705.1 Deltaproteobacteria bacterium | reverse complement strand
TCTGCGGCGACCGCTATTTCGGGATCGACGCGTTCGGGAGGCACTGGGTTATGCGTTCGATTTCGAGTGGATGAACAAGAACCTCTCCTTTGGGCAGTACGAGCGCGTCCGCAGCTACTTCGAAAACTCGGAGCTCGCCGCGCGCGGTTTGCCGACCCCGGCCGAACTCGAAATCCTGGAGCCGCTGCGGGGGCGGATTCCGGATGAAGTCTTCACCAGCGAATATCAACCGCCAAAAACGGATGGATCTGGCAAGGTCCGCGGCAACCTGCGTCGCGCGACGGAGCTGCTCTCGGCGGCGGGTTGGAAGATCGTCGATGGCCGCCTCACCCATGTCGAGACCGGCGAACCGATGGCCTTCGAGATCCTGTTGTCGTCTCCGAGCATGGAGCGGATTGCGCTTCCGTTCAAGAAGAATCTGGCGCGGCTTGGCGTCGAGGCCTCCGTGCGAACGGTCGATACCGCTCAGTATCGACAGCGCATGGACACGTTCGACTTCGACGTGACGACGATTCGGGTCGGTCAGACGAATTCGCCTGGAAACGAACAGCGCGAATTCTGGTCGAGCGAATCGGCGAAGCGCGAGGGTGGACGCAACCTGATCGGAATCCAGAATCCGGCGGTCGACGAACTCATCGAACTCGTGATTGCGGCGAAGAGCCGTGAAGACCTGGTCACGCGCGTTCGCGCCTTGGATCGCGTATTGCTCTGGAACTTCTACATGATCCCCCACTTCACCATCTCCGCCGACCGGCTGCTCTACTGGGATCGTTTCGGTCGACCCGAAATCGTGCCCAGCGAAGGCCTCGCGATCGATACCTGGTGGTACGACAAGGCGAAGGCCAGCCGGCTCGACACCGCTCGCGGAGGCGATGGTTGATCGCTCTGCTTCGGCACGGCTGCGGCGACGAGCGTTAGCGTGGCTGCGTACATCATCCGGCGCCTGCTCCTGATCGTGCCGACCCTGTTTGCGATCATGCTGTTGAATTTCGCGATCGTTCAGGCCGTGCCGGGCGGGCCGATCGAGCGAATTCTCGCGGAGCTCGATCACACGGGGGTATCCGCGACCGAGCGAATCTCGGGCGGGGGTGGGGAGTTCGCCGGCGCGTCGGCGCCGAGTGCCGGCAGTACCCAGACCTATCGGGGCGCGCAGGGGCTGCCGCCCGAATACATCGCGCAGCTCGAGCGGCAATTTGGTTTCGACAAGCCGCTGCACGAGCGTTTTCTGCTGATGATGCGCGATTTTGCAGTCTTCGATTTCGGCAAGAGCTACTACCGCGACCGCAGCGTCGCCCAACTCGTCGTCGACAAGATGCCGGTGTCGATCTCGCTCGGACTCTGGACGACGCTGTTCGTCTACCTGATCTCGATTCCGCTCGGCATTGCGAAGGCCATTCGGGACGGCTCCCGCTTCGACATCGCGACGAGCACGGTCGTCGTGATCGGCAACGCGGTGCCTTCCTTCCTGTTCGCAATCCTGTTGATCGTGGTCTTCGCGGGCGGTCAATACCTGGATTGGTTTCCGCTGCGCGGCCTGCATTCCGATGGCTGGAAGGAGCTGGGTTGGTTCGACCAGGTAAAGGATTATTTCTGGCACATTGCGCTGCCCGTCTTTGCTCTCGTGATCGGCGGGTTTGCATCGCTCACGATTCTCACCAAGAACTCGTTTCTCGACGAGATTGGAAAACAGTACGTGGTGACGGCCCGCGCCAAGGGCCTCGCTGAAGACCGCGTTCTCTACGGTCACGTATTTCGCAACGCCATGCTGATCGTGATCGCCGGATTCCCATCGGCGTTCATCCGCATCCTGTTCACCGGGGCGTTGCTGATCGAGGTGATCTTCTCGCTGGATGGCCTGGGACTACTCGGCTTCGAGGCGGCCATCAACCGGGATTATCCGGTCATGTTCGCCACTTTGTATTTCTTCACGCTGCTCGGGCTGCTGATGGGGCTGATCACGGATCTCACCTACGCGTTCGTCGACCCGCGGATCGACTTCGAAGCGAGGGAGTCCTGAGCGTGGCGCTTGGAGAAAATGGCCAGTGCAAGATTCCGACCTTCAGCATCGATCGTCAGATCGATCGCGAAGCGAGGGAGTCTTGAGCGTGGCGCTTGGAGAAAATGGCCAGTGCAAGATTCCGACCTTCAGCATCGATCGTCAGATCGATCGCGAAGCGCGGGAGTCCTGAGCGTGGCGATTGGAGAGATCGGGCGGCGCAGGGTCCGCACCTTCAAGGCCAACCGTCGGGGTTACTGGTCGCTCTGGATCTTCTCTGTGCTTTTTCTGCTGACGCTCTTTGCAGACGTCATCGCAAACGACAAGCCGCTGCTGCTGCGCTACGCGGGCGCGTTCTATTTCCCGCTCTTTTCCGCGTACCCCGAGACGGTCTTCGGCGGCTTCCTCGAAACCGAAGCGGATTATTCGGACCCGGAAGTCCAGGAACTCATCGAAGCCAAGGGCTGGATTCTCTGGCCGCTGATCCCGTTCAGCTACGACACGATCTGTTACGACCTGCCCACGCCTGCGCCTTCCGCGCCAACCTGGACCAACTGGTTGGGCACCGACGACCAGGCGCGCGACGTGGTCGCGCGTTTGATCTACGGCTTTCGCATTTCGGTGCTGTTCGGCCTGGCGTTGACCCTGATCAGTTCTGCGATCGGCATCGCAGCGGGTGCGATCCAGGGCTACTTCGGCGGGCGCATCGATCTGTACTTTCAACGCTTCATCGAAATCTGGTCGAGCCTGCCGACGCTCTATCTGCTGATCATCCTCGCGAGCGTCGTGCAGCCCAATTTCTGGTGGTTGCTCGGACTCTTGCTGCTGTTCAGCTGGACGGAGCTGGTTCGCGTGGTGCGCGCCGAGTTCCTGCGCACCCGGAATTTCGATTATGTGCGGGCCGCCCGCGCGCTCGGCGCCAGCGATCTTTCGATCATGTTCAATCACATCCTCCCCAACGCCATGGTGGCAACGCTGACGTTCCTCCCGTTCATCCTGAGTGGAGCGATCACGTCGCTGACGGCGCTGGACTTCCTGGGCTTCGGATTGCCACCTGGCAGCGCGTCGCTTGGGGAGCTGCTCAATCAGGGCAAGAACAATCTGAGCGCTCCCTGGCTCGGCCTGTCTGGATTCTTCGTGATCGCGTTGATGTTGAGCTTGTTGATCTTCGTCGGCGAGGCGGTGCGCGACGCATTCGATCCACGCAAGAGTTTCCGCGCCGACGCGCCGCCGCCCGAGCAGACCGGCTACCACGCGGAGGCGACCGCATGAGTCCGCTGCTGACAGTCTCGGATCTGCGGGTGACCTTCGCGACTCCGAGTGGCCCGCTCGAGGCCGTCCGGGGATTGTCGTTCGACGTGAATCGCGGCGAAACGGTTGCGCTCGTCGGTGAGAGCGGATCCGGCAAGTCCGTCACCGCGCTGTCCGTGTTGCAGCTTCTCCCGTATCCCGGTGCGTGGCATCCCTCGGGAAGCATCCGCTTCGAACAGCGCGAGTTGATGGGCGCGCCCGTGGATGAGTTGCGGAAGATTCGAGGCGATCGGATCGCGATGATCTTCCAGGAGCCGATGACTTCGCTCAATCCGTTGCACCGGGTCGAAAAGCAGATCGCCGAAACCCTGATGCTCCACCGGGGTGCGACTGCCGCGGGCGCTCGCGCTCGCACGCTCGAGTTGCTTGATCGGGTTGGCATCCAAGACCCGGAAGATCGCTTGAACAGCTATCCCCACGAGCTTTCCGGTGGTCAGCGCCAGCGCGTCATGATTGCGATGGCGCTCGCGAACGATCCCGATCTGTTGATCGCCGATGAGCCCACGACCGCGCTCGACGTCACGATCCAGGCCCAGATCCTCGCGCTACTCAAGCAGCTCCAGGCCGAGTTCGGCATGGCGATCCTGCTCATTACCCACGATCTCGGGATCGTGCGCAAGGTCTCCGATCGCGTCTGCGTGATGACGAACGGAGAAATCGTCGAGGCGGGCACGGTCGAAAGGCTCTTTGCCGCCCCGGCTCATCCCTACACCCAGCACCTGCTGGGCGCAGAGCCCAAGGGCGAACCGCCGACGCCGCGCGCCGAGGCGCAGGAAGTCATGCAGTGTCGGGATGTGCGGGTCTGGTTTCCGATCAAGCAAGGCATCGTTCGACGCACGGTCTCGCACCTGAAGGCCGTCGAAGGCGTGTCGTTGTCGGTGCGCGAGGGCGAGACGCTGGGTGTCGTGGGGGAGAGCGGCAGCGGCAAGACGACCCTCGGTCTCGCGCTGTTGAGGTTGCAGAGCAGCACCGGGAGCATCCAGTTCCAGGGCCGAGAGATTCAAGCGCTTCGCTGGAAGCAGACCCGCCCGCTCCGACGCGAGATGCAGATGGTGTTTCAAGACCCCTTCAGCAGCCTGAGTCCGCGCATGTCGGTTGGGAGCATCGTCGAGGAAGGGCTCGCGATCCACAAGCTCGGCAACGCCGAAGAGCGGGAGCGCCAGGTGATCCGGGTTCTCGAAGAGGTCGGGCTCGACCCCGAGAGTCGCCACCGCTACCCGCACGAATTTTCGGGAGGGCAGCGACAACGGGTTGCCATCGCGCGGGCCATCGTGCTGCAGCCGCGACTCGTGGTCCTCGACGAGCCGACCTCGGCGCTCGATCGCTCCGTGCAGGCCCAGATCGTGGACCTTCTGAGGGATCTTCAGCAGCGGTACGGCCTGAGTTATCTCTTCATCAGCCACGATCTGCGCGTTGTGCGGGCGCTTTCGCATTACGTGCTCGTGATGCGCAACGGGTGCGTGGTGGAGCAGGGCGTCTCCGATGAAATCTTCCACGATCCGCAACAGGACTACACGCGCCGGCTCATGCGCGCGGCCTTCGAACTGGAGGTCGCGTAGCGCGCCGCGCCCGCGCGGCGCGGAGTCGGCGGGCAGCCTTGTGATCCCCCGAGCGAAGCGGTAACTGCTACGGGCCGCGCGTCGTATCTGCGGGTGCCGGCTGTCTCGCCGCGGGTGAGTTTGGCCCGCGCCGAGCTGCGAGCGTGACGTAGAGCGCCGTTATGAAGATTTTTGCTGCAACACCATCGGCCTTGGCCAGGGAGTTCGATCCATGACGCCCGATCGCCGCAATCCCGAGTGTGACACCGATCGCGCCGTACGCGCGCGGTACAGCGCCGCGGCGCTGGAGCGAGAAGCGGCGCTTTGCTGTCCGGTCGACTACGACCCGCAGTACCTCAGCCCCATTCCGCAGGAGGTGCTCGAGCGCGATTACGGCTGTGGCGACCCCTCGCGCTACGTCCGTGAGGGCGACGTCGTTCTCGATCTCGGGAGCGGCGCGGGCAAGATCTGTTTCATCGCAGCCCAGATCGCCGGGCCGAAGGGGGCGGTGATCGGGGTGGACCTGAACGAGGAAATGCTGGGCCTCGCGCGCGACTCCGCACCCAAGGTCGCCGAGGCGCTCGGGTACGCGAACGTCGAGTTTCGGCGCGCTCGAATCCAGGATCTCGCATTGGATCTGGATGCGCTCGATGAATGGTTGGCTGAGCACCCCGTGCGCGAGGGCGCGGATCTCGCAGCGTTCGAAGCGGCGAGCGAGCGGCTCAGGCGCGCCTCCACGCTCGTCGCTGACGCCTCGGTGGACCTGGTCGTTTCCAACTGTGTTCTCAATCTCGTGCAAGAGTCGGATCGGCGCCAACTCGTGGAAGAGATCTTCCGAGTGCTCAAGACGGGAGGGCGCATCGCAATCTCGGACATCGTGAGCGACGAGTGTGTGCCCGCTGAGCTGAAGGCGGACCCCGAACTCTGGAGCGGTTGTGTGTCGGGTGCCTTTCAGGAGTTGGAATTGCTGCGGGCTCTCGAAGCGGCGGGTTTTCGCGGCATCGCGATCGACAAGTGGGAAGCCGAGCCCTTTGCGGTCGTGGAGGGGATCGAGTTTCGCTCGGTCACCATCACGGCCTACAAAGCAGACATCGGGACGAGCCGCGATGCCAACCAGGCGTTGATCTACCGCGGACCGTGGAAGGCGGTCGAGGACGAGGAGGGAAATCGGTTCGTGCGCGGTGAGCGTACGGCGGTGAGCGCGCAGTATTTCCAGGCTCTCGGCGGCACTCCGTACGCGGACGAGTTCGTGCCGATTCGTCCGCGGGATTCCGTGCCCGAAGCCGAGCAGCCCCGCTTCCAGGGGGTAGGGCCGCGAGGTCCGCGCGAGACAAAGGGTGCGGCCTATCGCGCGACGCGGAAGCCAGGTCAGCGGGGTTGTTGCTGAATGGCGGCCAGCCGATGTTCGGCGCGTGCGCCGGGCCGCCGGCGCGCGCAAATCTGATCGGGATTGCGTAGAAGTCCTGGAATCGGGAAACTCGGCAACATGAAAATCTCCCGCTGGATCCAAACCTCGATCGCGCTCTCCGCCACTCTCTCGGTGGCGGTCTTGTTCTTTTTCTCACTGGGCGTTCCCACGGCCACCGCCGAAGTCTCGGATGCCTGGGTCGAACTCCAAGGCAACAAGATGCATCTGCTCGTCGCCGGCCCCAAGGAGGGCCGCGCCGTCTTGCTGCTTCACGGGGGAAAATTCAAGGCGAGTACGTGGGAGAAACTCGGAACGTTGGACGTTCTCGCCGATGCGGGTTATCGGGCGTTGGCGATCGACCTGCCGGGCTCGGGTCAGTCGCGCCCCTGGCGGCCCAATACGAAAACCTTTCTCGCGGGGGTGATCCGCGCGCTCGAGATCGACCGACCGGTCGTGATCTCACCATCTCGCAGCGGAAACTTGAGCTTCCCGTTGATTCTCGATCACCCCGAAATGGTTGCGGGCTGGGTGCCGATCGCTCCGGTGGGTGTCGACGAATATGCGCCCAAATTGAAGCAGAGCCCGGTGCCCGCGCTGGTCATCTGGGGTGATTCGGATCCGCTGTTCAAGCCCGCGATGGCGAAGACACTGGCCGCGAGTTTCAAGCAGGCCGAAGTCGTAATCCTCCCCAACGCCAAGCATCCCGCCTACCTCGATCAGCCGAAAATGTTTCACGAAGCGCTCTTGAAATTTCTGGCAGGACTGGGCGGCTAACGCGATCTGTCAGCGCAAGGCGATTCCGAAACGACCGTCTAGCCCCAGATCGGCGGTCTGCGGTCGATCCACGGCCGCGCTGTTTCGAGTTGTGCGGCCAGTCGGAAGAGCAGACCCTCGTCACCGAAACGCCCCGCGGCCTGTACGCCGACCGGCAATCCGTCGGCCGTCCAATGAAGTGGCAAAGAGATCGCCGGCTGACCGGTCGAGTTGAAGATCGGTGTGTAGCTCGCGTATTCGACGATCGGCGCGAAGGCCTTTTCGATGTCGGTCTCGCAGCCATCGAGACGACCCAGCGGCAGCGGGGGCTTCTCGAGGGTGGGCGAAAACCAGGCGTCGTAGGTCTCGAAAAACGCAGCGATCTGCCGCGCCGCGATTTGTGTGAGGGAAACTGCGCGTTGGTAGTCCGAAGCGCGGATCTCCCGGCCGCGTTCGTAGAGCGCCCAGGTCAGCGGTTCGAAGAGGTCGCGGGTCGCTTTGCGGCCAGTGCTCAGCTGCATCAGGTCGATCGTCGCGGCGGCGCCGGCCGTCCAGATGGTCAGGAAGGCGTCGGTGATCATGTCGGCGTTGATCGGTGGGGCGGCCTCTTCGACCTCGTGTCCGAGTTCGACCAGCAGCGAAGCGGTGCGTTCGATCGCCTCTCGGCACTCGGGATCGATCTCTTCGCCGCGGATGTTTCGCGACCAGGTTGCCACGCGCAGCTGCCCCGGGTCTCGGGATACTTCTTCGAGGTAGGGTCGCTCGGGGGGAGGCGCGACGTAGGGATCGCCAATGCCGGGTCCGGCCGTGCAGTCGAGCAGCGCCGCGCTGTCGCGCACGCTGCGGGATACCGCGTGTTCGACGACCAGGCCGCTCATGATGTCGCCCATCAGCGGTGCGAGCGTGTTGCGCGCTCGGGTCGGTTTCATTCCAACCAGGCCACAGCAGGATGCCGGAATTCGGATGGAACCCCCTCCGTCGCTCGCGTGCGCAATCGGGACGATGCCAGCTGCCACAGCGGCAGCCGAGCCCCCACTGGAGCCTCCCGACGAGCGTTCGGTGTTCCAGGGATTTCGGCAGGCTCCGTGCAGCTGAGGCTCCGTCGTTGGAAGCAGTCCGAACTCGGAGCAGTTGGTCTTTGCGATCGGGATCAGGCCGGCCCGCCGGAAGCGCAACACGAGTTCGCTGTCGTGACTGGCGGGAACTCCAGCCATGAAGCGACTCGCGCAGGTGGTCGGAACGCCCGAATAGTTCCCGAGCAGATCCTTCAGCAAGAAGGGGACGCCGCGAAATGGGGCCGACCCTTCATCCGCGTCGGCTGCCCGCGCGGCATCCCGCGCCGAGTCGTACATCGCGTAGACCAGCGCATTGATCGCCGGGTTGTGCCTTTCCGCGCGCTCGATGGCTTCGTCGACGAGTTCCGCCGAAGTGATCTCTCCTCTGGCAACCAGCTCCGCAAGTCCCAGGCCGTCGAAGTCCGCGTATTCTCGGAATGCCAAGGCTCGATTCTCCTCGGTGGGACCGGCAATCGGGGGATCGGCAACCCGCGCCGTCGTTTGTCGAGCATCGCGCACCGCGCAACAGCGAAGCGGATCTTTTCCGCCTAGAGCTGTTCGAGGATGGCTTCCGCGCTGCTCACTTCGAATTTCATCGGCGCTTCGACGAAGACGCCCTCGACCACGCCATTGTCGACGATCAGTGCGAAGCGCTGGGCGCGCACGCCCATTCCAAAACCGGAGGCGTCGAATTCGAGCCCGAGGGCGCGTGTGAACTCCGCGTTGCCGTCGGCGGCCATCACCACCGCGTCACCCGCGTTGTGGGCCTTCCCCCAGGCGTCCATCACGAATGCGTCGTTGACCGCCAGGCAGACGATGCTGTCGACGCCTTTGGCCTTGATCTCGCCGGCCTTGCTCACGAAGCCCGGTAGATGTTTCGCCGAGCAGGTCGGGGTGAATGCGCCGGGTACGGCAAAGAGCACGACCTTCTTGCCGCCGAAAAGCTCGTCGGTCGAAGCGTCCTTCATGCCGTTGGGTCCCGCGATCTTGAGCGTTCCGGCGGGAATCTTGTCGCCTACTGAGATGGCCATCCGTCATCCTCCTGGTTCGATTGGTTGAACGATCGAGCAGACGAGTTTAACCAACTTCGCGGCCCGAGGAGCCAGCGGCTCCGGTTCGCGAGCAGCGGCGCCAGAGGGATCGGAGACGCCGCACTGCCCGTGGCGGAAGGCCCGCGGGGAGCGCGATTGAATCGGTCGGACTATCCTGATTTCCAACAAAGGCCGATGAACCGAAGCGGGCCCGAGCGTGTCTAAAGCACGCGAGGTTCGATCTCGATTGGAGGAAACATCGTTGAGTACCGATTTCCAGATTCCGCAGGGTTACCAGCCCGTCGCCGCCATCGGCGTGGACGCGCGCGCCACCTTCATCAACCGCACCTACAACCACCTGATGGGTGCGATCGTGTCGTTCACATTGATCGAGGTGGGCCTGTTCCAATCCGGTTATGCGGAGTCGATTGCCCAGGTACTCCTCGGGGGCTCGTGGCTGCTCGTTCTCGGCGCCTTCATGCTGGTCAGCTGGTTCGCTTCCCGGGTTTCGCTCACCTCCGAATCCAAGGGGGCTCAATACGCGGCGCTCGGCGGCTTCGTGGTCGCGGAGTCGATCATCTTCGTGCCGATGCTCTGGTTGGCCGAGCGGTACGCTCCCGGCGCAATCCAGAGCGCTGCTGTCGTGACGCTGGTGGGTTTTGCGGGACTCACCGCAGTGGCCTTCGTGACGCGCAAGGATTTCTCGTTCCTGCGCGGCATGCTGATGTGGGGCGGAGTCGTGGCGCTGCTCGCAATCGTCGGCGGGATCCTCTTTGGTTTTGAACTCGGCACCTGGTTTTCGGTCGCGATGATCGGGTTCGCTGGCGCCGCGATCCTCTACGACACCTCCAATGTGCTGCACCACTTTCCGGAAGACCGATACGTAGGCGCGGCTTTGCAGCTCTTCGCGTCGGTGGCGTTGATGTTCTGGTACGTGCTTCGGCTATTCATGTCGAGCCGCGACTAGCCGGCGACGAAAACCCGGATTCCCACGGGAGGATTGGATGGTGAAGATCTCGATCACCTATTGCGGACAGTGAAACTACCTGCCTCGGGCTACCAGTTTGGCAGCCACGATCAAGGGTGAGATCGGCGTCGAG
>JAHEEJ010000433.1 GCA_024640705.1 Deltaproteobacteria bacterium | reverse complement strand
CACCAGCTGGACCGGATTGACGGTAGGCATCTACCTCGGCGATTGGTCGGGCTTCGCAGCAGACCGCATCTGGATCTGGCTCGAACTCGGCGGCACCCTGATCACGTACCTCTGGTGCTTTCTAGAGGGCTCGACGTACTACGCCAACATGCGAAAGCGCGCCAGACACGGACTCGCTGATCCGGTCGTCACCAACCGGATCCTGCTCTGGTCTGGCTACGCGATTTCTGGCGCGATCACAGAGATGCTCTACATGGCCGGGGTCGGATTGGCCGGCTCGGATGGCTCCTACCCGTTCATTTTCGACGCCGTCATGATCGTAACGACCACTGCGGGGGCGTTGCTGGTCCTTCTCGCTTTCTTCCCGCCGCCGATCTACCTGCGTTGGGTGGCTGGCAACCCAGCAGCCGCTGCCGACTCGCGCTGAAGACGCCGACCCCCCAATGAAGTTTCAGCGCGCGGATTCGCCGCCGTCGATCGGCAACGAAACGCCCGTGATGAACCCCGCCGCATCCGAGGCGAAGAAACACGCGGCTTCCGCGACATCGATCGCCTCCGCCATCCGACCCATCGGATTGGATTCGCTCGAAAGCTTCTTGCCCTCGTCGTACGGGATGCCGCGCAGGCGATAGTCTTCTTCCATCATCGGCGTGTCCGTGTCCCCAGGGCAGAGGGCATTGATTCGAATTCCCTCTGCGGCGTGATCGAGCGCCATCGCCTTCGTGAGCAGCACGACCGCGCCCTTGCTCGCGCAGTAGGCGGCCGCCTCGCGGCCGCCGTTGAGCCCCCAGTCCGATGAGATGTTGACGATGTTTCCGCTGCGCTGTGCGGTCATCACCCGCAAGGCTGCGCGGGAAACGAAGAAAAGGCCCGTGATGTTGACGTCGATCGTCTCGTGCCACTGCGCGTCGGTGGTTTCCAGCGTCGTCGCGGCGTGCCAGATGCCCGCGCTGTTGACCAACACATCGAGTCCACCCAAGCGATCGCAGGTGGCCCGCACCATCGCTTCACAGGATTCGACCTGGCGGACGTCGCCCGCCGTGAAAGCCGCGACGCCCCCGGCCTGCTCGATCTGCTTGACGATCGCCTCACCGCGCGCAGCGTCGCGCCCTGCGAGCATCACCGCGGCGCCGCGTTCGGCGAACAACCTCGCGCACGCCTCACCGATCCCGGACGTCGCGCCCGTCACCAGCACCTTCCTGCCCGCAAAATTGCCGCTCATCCGTTGCCTCCTCCTTGATCCGGGTGTCAGCGATCCCAGCCGACCGCGTTCCTACTTCAACTCTTCCGACTCGGGCTGCGCCCTGCCCCGCTCGAGGGCCGCGTTCAACTCGGGCGACTCGAACGCATCCATTTCGAAGCCGCGGCGCCGATTGTAGCCGCGCATTGCCCAGTAGATGAAAGGCGCGGGAGCGAACAATACGCCCGTCGAAATCAGGCTCGCATAGCCTGAGGTCACCACGAGATAGACGAGCAGCAGACAAGGCGTGAGTGCAACCGGAATGATCACCGGCCAGCCGCCCGCGATCCTGAAGGGACCCCGGAGATTCGGGTACTTCCAGCGCAAGATCAGCGGGCTCAAGAACGTGAGTGCAAACACCGGTACCGAAACCAGGGCGCCGAGCACGAGCAGCTCGACGAAGTCGAACACGAACACCATCACGCTGAAGAGAGCGGCGTGCAAGAGGAGCGCGACGAACGGCGTCTGGTGACGCGGGTGCAGCCGAGCCAGAAATGGGGGCAACATGCGGTCTTTGGCCACCGCGTACACGTAGCGGCCGAGCACGAGCTGCTCGCTGTTGTAGAGGCCGATCGCGGCCACGGTGGCCGCGGCCAACATCAGCGCAGCCAACACCGGGCCGCCGATCGCGAGCGCGGCCACATTCAGGTGCGCGCCCTCCCAGTTCTGCCAGTCGGGCGCAGCGGTCACACCCGCCCAGAGCGAGAGCACGTACACGGCAACCGACAGCGGCAGGAAGATCGCGAGCATCCGCGGATAGGTGTGCTCCGGCTCGACGATCTCTTCGCTCGCGGTCGCGAGACCCGAATAACCGGAGTAGCTCCAGATCGCCCAGACGATCGCAAAATTGAGCGCCGTCCAGGGCGACTGCTCTGCGGGCCAAAGCGGCGTGAACACCGAGAAACTCATCTGCGGCAGGGTCAGAACGATCAGCGCGATGACGGGAATCAGGATCACCGCCGTCAGAACCAGCGACAGAAAGCCGACCTCCTTGACGCCGCGCACGTTCAACCATGCACAGCCCCAGATCACCGCGAGCCAGATGGGCGCGCTCAACGCGAGGCTGGGGTCGTCGACGAAGGGCTGCAACAGGTATTTTGCGAAGAGGGCCGGGTAGATGACCGCATCGACCGCCCACGCGAGCCACTCGAGGTAGGTGAAGATGAACGACCAGAAGGGCCCGAGTCCCGCGCGGAACCACTGGTAGGTGCCACCCTGGACCGGAAGTTCCGAAACCAACTCGGCGACGATCAACGCCGAGGGCAGCGCCCAGATCACGGCCATCGCGACCAGGACCAGCGCAAACAGACCGGGCCCTGCGAGCGGCACGATCTCCTCGAGCCCGAAGGGCCCGCCGCAGAGCAACACGAACATCGTTGCGAAGAGCTTGATCGGGCTGAAACCGCGACGCAGCATTCGGGCCTCGGGGTGGCATTCGTCCGACTCGGCCCCGCGGCGCGATGGGCGCAGCGGGCCGATCCCGAATCGACTGGCCGAACGCGCACCCTATCACAGGGGTGGGCGCAGGTTGTAATTTTCGGAATCGGGCCACTCTTCGATCCGATCGGCCACGGATCCAATAGCGGGAGTCCTGTATGCTCAACCGCTCGAAAG
>JAHEEJ010000112.1 GCA_024640705.1 Deltaproteobacteria bacterium | reverse complement strand
GGCTGCGGCCTCACGATCGATGGCACCGGCCGGAGCAACACGGGTAACAACGATCGGCAGATCCTGGTCGACTTCACGATGAACTGGGATCCGTCGGATGCTCTCTCGACCTGGGTGAACGTCGACTACATGGCTCCGGCCAACGATCGACGCACCGGCAAGCCCTACGCGATTGGTCTCGCAGCGGCTGGCCGCTACGCGGTCACGGACGCCACCGGGATCTCGTTGCGCGCGGAGTACATCTACTCCAACGACAACTACCTGGGACTCGCCGTGCCGCTCAATCTGGCGACCATCGCGCCGGACGTGATCCTCGGGAACCTCCCGGGAATCATGACGGCGCTACCGGGTTGGTACAAAGAAGATCAGCGCTTGTGGTCCGTCACGGGGACGGTCGACCACGCGCTGACCGATCACCTCAGCGTCAAGGCTGAAGTGGTCTACCAGCAGGGGAGCACCAACCACAGGGCGAATGGTGGCGCTTCGAACAACAACTTCTTCTGCAACAAGGACTGCTCCTCGTCCCTGCAGCGGAACCAGGTCCTGCTTGGTGCCCAGATGACCTACGAGTTCTAGCAGCGACCGATCTGCTAGAGCCCTTGGGCTCGAAAAATTGGGCGCGGCACTGCAAAGTGCCGCGCCCTTTTTCTTGTCACCGCTTCTGAAAACCGCCGCACCGGCGACTGACAGCGCTTCGACGCGGCGGGCACTGCACAGGCTTGCGCCATCCCCTGCCGCGCGATTGGGCACGGTTGTCGGTGCATTCCCGCACCAATCCACTGCGGCCTGCCCAGCGCGCATTGGAGAGCCGCCCGCAATCGGCACGGGGCTTGCTAAGTGACGGCGTGCAGCTGCGGGCCGACACGGCGGGTATTCCGCGCTCGATTGCTCGAGGGCGGAAATCCCACCCGTGGTACGTTCTCACGGCGTTCGCCGCGGGATCTGGCGGGTGGAGGATCGGCATGAAGAAGATCGAAGCCATCGTGAAGCCGTTCAAGCTCGATGAGGTCAAAGAGGCCCTCCAGGGCATTGGGATCCAGGGCATGACGGTCACCGAAGTCAAGGGCTTCGGCCGCCAGAAGGGTCATACGGAGCTCTACCGCGGAGCGGAGTACGTGGTCGACTTCCTGCCCAAGATCAAGATCGAGATCGCCATCAGCGATGAGCTCGTCGACAAGGCGGTTCAAGCAATCGTCGAAGCTGCAAACACCGGACGCATCGGGGACGGCAAGATCTTCGTCTTCGACGTCGCCGAAGTCGTTCGCATTCGGACCGGAGAGCGCGGGCCGGAGGCGGTTTGATCAACCCTCACCTCAAGGGTGACCGCTTCGAATCGGAAATTCGAACTCACCCATCAGGAGCAATATTCGGATGAACGCAAAGCAGGTCCTGGAGTACGCGAAGAAGAACGATGTGGTCGTGGTGGATCTCCGATTCACGGACTGGCCCGGCGTTCAGCAGCACTGCAGCTATCCGATCAGCCAGGTCGATGAGAGCACCTTCGAGGAGGGCATGGGTTTCGACGGTTCGTCGATCCGCGGATGGCAGGCCATCAACGAGAGCGACATGCTGATGATTCCGGATCCCGCCACGGCCTTCATCGACCCGTTCTTCGAGCAGCCGACACTGGTGATGATCTGCGACATCGTCGACCCGATCACCCGCCAGCCTTATTCGCGCGACCCGCGCTGGATTGCAAAGAAAGCGGAGAACTTCCTCAAGCAATCCGGCATCGGCGACACCGTCTTCATCGGACCCGAAGCGGAGTTCTTCGTGTTCGATTCGGCGCGCTTCAACACCGGCCCCAACGAGGGCTTCTATCACCTCGATTCGATCGAAGGCAAGTGGAACTCCGGCCGCGAAGAGGGCGGAGCCAATCTCGCCTACAAGCCGCGCTACAAAGGTGGCTACTTCCCGCTGCCGCCGATGGACACGATGCAGGATCTGCGCACCGAAATGGTGCTCGAGATGGAGAAGCTCGGCATCGTGGTCGAGGCGCATCACCACGAGGTCGGGACTGCTGGACAGGCCGAAATCGACATGAAGTTCACGACGCTGGTCAAGATGGCCGACCAGGTGCTCAACTATAAGTACATCGTGAAGAACGTCGCGCGGAAGAACGGCGTGACGGCGACCTTCATGCCGAAGCCGGTATTCGAAGACAACGGTTCGGGGATGCACACCCATCAATCGATCTGGAAGGACGGCGAGCCGCTCTTCGCGGGCGACGGCTACGGTGGCTTTTCGCAGCTCGGCCTGAACTACGTGGGTGGAATCCTGAAGCACTCGCGCGCGATCTCGGCGTTCAGCAACCCGACGACGAATTCCTACAAGCGGCTCGTCCCGGGATACGAAGCGCCCGTCAACCTCGCGATGTCGACCCGCAACCGATCGGCTTCACTGCGGATCCCGATGTATTCGGACAGCCCGAAGGCCAAGCGGATCGAGGTTCGCTACCCCGATCCGTCCTGCAATCCGTACCTCACGTTTGCGGCAATGCTGATGGCGGGGCTCGACGGGATCGAGAACAAGATCGATCCGGGCGAGCCGCTCGACAAGGACATCTACGCGCTTTCGCCGCAGGAGGCGGAGGGGATTCCGGTGATGCCCGCGAGCCTCGAAGAGGCGCTGGAAGAATTGGAAGCCGATCACGATTTCCTGTTGAAGGGCAACGTCTTCACCGAGGACGCGCTCGACACCTGGATCAGCTACAAGCGAGAGCATGAAATCGCGCCGATCCGGCTTCGCCCGCATCCGCACGAGTTCGAGCTCTACTACGATCTCTGATCACCGACCAACCATCCATCCAGACACCGAGGCCCCGTCGATTCTTTGACGGGGCCTCACTGGTTTTGGCTTCGATTTGGGGGTGGGTGCTCGGGGCCGATTGGGGGGAGGCCGTCGGGCTCTAACCCCATGTCGCCCGACGGCCTCCCCCCAATCGACCCCTAGTGACGTTTTCTTGGATCGGGACCCTAGACGCGGCGTGATACGATGGGCGAGATGGGGATTGACGGACGCTCTGGTGCTGTTTGCAGCTTGCGGGTTCGGGGTCGATTTCGATTCGGGATCGACCGCGCGCAGGTGATCGTTGTGTTCTTTCTGATCTTCGGCTGTGGGCACACAGGCGAAGTCGGTCCGCCCGGCGCGGCTCAGAATCATTCCACTGGAGATGCACCGCCCGTTATTCGGTACGAGGAGCTCGCATTCCAACACGGTCGGAACCGGTTGGTGGGGGATCTCTCCCTGCCCTACGGCCCTCCGCCGTATCCGGCGGTCGTATTCGTGCACGGTTCTGGCCCGGCGACGCGCCATTCGGAATACCTCGAATCCATCGCGGATGAATTTCTCAGTCGGGGATTTGCCACTTTCATCTGGAGCAAGCCGGGGGTCGACGAGTCGACGGGGCACTATCTGAAACAGACCATGGCCATGCGCGCAGAAGAAGTCGCGGCCGCAATGGCGTACCTGGCCGAACGAGCGGACATCGACGGCGAACGGATCGGGCTCTGGGGGATCAGCCAGGCCGGCTGGGTGATGCCGATGGTTCCCGCCTATCGAAGCGTCGCGTTTGTCATCTCGGTCTCCGGCTCGGCGCAAACCGGCCAGCAGCAGGACCTGTACGGCACGGCGAACGAGCTGGCTCGAATCGGATTCTCCGACGAGGAATTGGCCGATGCGCTCGATCACAGACTCGAATTCTACGAGCTGATTCACGCAGGCTTGTCCTACGCTGAATTCCTGCCCCGCCAACAAGCGTGGCTCGCAGAGATGAAGCAGCGCCCGTGGTATCCGCTGCTGGAGATGCATCTGGACGAACTGATCTTCCAGGAATTCGTGATGGCGACCGATCCCGAGAAATTCGAGTTCTTCTCGATCAACGACCAGAACGGATCGCTGGTATCGCCCCCCGAATTGAAGAACCTGGATATGCCAGTTCTCGCCATCTACGGATCCGAAGACGCTCTCGTCGATTCGACTCTGGGATCGAACGCCTACCGCGAGATCCCCCAACTCAACGCAAACCCCGACGTCACCGTCGTCGTATTCGAAGGCGCCGACCACGGAATCCGCGAGCGCGACGACGAAGGACACCTCGAATTCGCCCCCGGCTACCTCACAACCATGGGCGAGTGGCTCGCCGAGCATCGTTGAACGCGTCTGACAGGGTTGGTTGCTCGGGGTCGGTGGCGAGGTGCGATCGGGCTCGAACCCCATGTCGCCCGATCGCACCTCGCCACCGCCCCCAAGTGACGCTTTACAGAATCGAGTGATTGAAGACGCGGCTTTTTCGCGCGCGAGCAATGCGTTCGCCGGGGAGTGTGACGGGAGAGCTGTGAGCGACATGGGGTTTGAGCGAATAGCTCTCCCGTCACACTCCCCGAAGCACGATCCATCCATCTCTAGGTTCTTCTGATTGAATTGGTTGCCCGGGGTCGGTGGCGGGGTGCTGTCGGGCTCGAACCCCATGTCGCCCGACAGCACCCAGCCACCGACCCAGGTGGTTTCCCGTTTAAAATGAGGCACGCAAGGCGAACGATTCTTTTCGCGCACTAGCAAGGCGTTCGCGGGGGAGCCGGGTGGGGGAGGGCTGTGAGCGACATGGGGTCAGAGCGAATAGCCCTCCCCCACCCGGCTCCCCATAGCAAAGCCCACTGCTACCCGCGTGCGAAAAGAATCAGTCGCCTTCGAGGCCGAAGACGCGTTCGATGGGGTAGAGGGCGGGGTCGCGGCCGACGAGCCACTCGGCGGTGCGGACGGCTCCGCGCGCGAAGTGATCGCGGGTCGAGGCGCGGTGGACGAGTTCGAGCCGCTCCCCGTGGCCGACGAACAGGACCGTGTGTTCGCCCGCGACGTCTCCGCCGCGCAGGCTCTGGATGCCGATGGCCGCTTCGGGTCGCGCACCGATCTCGCCCGCGCGTTCCAGCACCAGATGGTCGGCGAGCTTCTGGCCGCGTCCTGCTGCGACTGCCTCGGCGAGGCGAAGCGCGGTTCCGCTCGGTGCGTCGCGTTTTGCCGCGTGGTGGATCTCGACGAGCTCCGCGTCGTAGCCGCTGCCGAGCTTTCGCGCCGCCTCTCGGGTCAGCCAGTTGAGGATGTTGACCGAGACCGAAAAATTGGGCGCGTGGACGATCGGGATTCGCGCGGCGAGGTCGCCAATCTCTGCGCGCTGCGCGTCGGTAAAGCCAGTCGTGCCACACACGTAGGCGACTCCGGCTTCGGCTGCGGCGCGCATGACTCGAAGCGTCGCTTCGGGTGTCGTGAAATCGATCGCGACCTCGCATCTGGCAAGCGCGGCCTTCGGATCGTCGGAGATTTCGATGCCTGCGGCGATCGGGGTGCCGATGCGCGGATGTCCGGGAGCTTCGAGTGCTGCGCCGAGTTCGAGCTGCGCCGCTTCGGAGATCGCGGCGCGCACGCGCTCGCCCATGCGTCCCATCGCGCCGACGACCAGCACCCTCGGCATCAGAGCAATCCCAATTCCTTGAGCGCGACCTGCAGGCGCTCGCGATTGGCTTCGGTGATCGGTGTGAGCGGAAGTCGCACTTCCGCACTGCTGATCAGCCCCATCAACTCGAGCGCGCACTTCACCGGAATCGGGTTGGTTTCGAGGAAGAGCGCATCGAAGAGGGGCAGCAAGCGATAGTGGAGTTCGCGCGCGCGTGCGAAGTCATTCTCCTCACACGCGCGCATGAGTTCGCCGACGGCTTCGGGCGCGACATTGGAGGCGGTCGAGATCGCGCCCTTCCCGCCGATGGCCATGATCGGAAGATTCAGCGCATCATCTCCCGAGAGGACGGCAAACTCCGGATCGCAGCGGGCCACCACTTCGGCAATCTGGCCGATGTCGCCGCAGGCTTCCTTGACGCCGACGATGTGTGGAACGTCCGCCAACCGCGCCAGCGTCGACGGTGAGATGTTCGATCCGGTCCGACCGGGGATGTTGTAGGTGACCAGCGGAAACCGCGTCTTCTCGGCGACCGCGCGGTAGTGCTCGAAGATTCCCTGCTGGGTGGGTTTGTTGTAGTAGGGCGAAATCAGCAGCGCGCCGTCGGCGCCGACCGTCTTCGCGTGTTTCGTCAACTCGATCGCTTCGCGGGTGTTGTTCGAGCCCGTTCCGGCCAGCACCTGGATGCGGCCGCGCGCGGCCGAGACTGCGATCTCGATGACCTTGCCGTGCTCGAAGTGCGAGAGCGTGGCGGATTCTCCCGTCGATCCGCACGGGACCAGTTGCTTGACGCCGGCCGCAACCTGGCGCTCGACGAGTTCGCGCAGTGCGGTTTCGTCGATTGCGTCATCTCGAAAGGGTGTGATCAGTGCGGTCGAAAGTCCTTCGAACATCGCTACTCCTCCCGGATCGGGAATTCGCCCGTGAAGACTTCGGCGGCGGGTCCCGTCATGATGACCGGAGCACCGTCACCCTTCCAGCTGATTTTGAGTTTGCCCCCACGCAACTCGATCCCGACTTCGTCATCCACGACGCCTCGGAGCATGGCCACTACCGCAACCGCACAGGCCCCGCTTCCGCAGGCGAGGGTTTCGCCGACTCCGCGCTCCCAGGTTCGCTGTCGAATTCGGTCGCGCCCGAGCGGCGTGACGAACTCGACGTTGGTCCGATTTGGAAACGCGCTGTGGTGCTCGAGCAGGGGGCCCAGACGTTCCACATCCGCGCGGTCTGGATCCTCGACGAAGACCACCGCGTGCGGGTTGCCCATCGAAACGCTGGATACCCGTAGGGTCTCTCCGTCGAGTTCCAGCGGAACGTCGAGGACCGGCCCATCACCGCTACCAAGTGTCGTCGGAATCTTGGCGGGCGCAAGTACCGGCTGACCCATGTCGACCCGCACGCGGTCGGGGCCCGCCCAGCTCGGATGCACCACGCCGCCGAGGGTTTCGACGCTGATGGCGTCGTCAGCCGTGTGTCCGCGGTCTTTCAGGAATTTGTAGAACGCGCGAATCCCGTTGCCGCACATCTCCACCTGGCTGCCGTCGGCGTTGTAGATCTCCATGCGGAAATCCGCAGCCTGTGAGGGCCGCGCGACCAGCAGCTGATCGGCGCCGATGCCGAAATGGCGGTCGCAGAGCTGTGCGGCCAGCGGCGGGATCGGCGGCAGTTCTTCCCGGATGCCATCGAGTACCACGTAGTCGTTGCCCGCGCCGTGCATCTTGGTAAAGCGCAAGGTTCGCGTCACGGGGCCCAATCCTCGGGAATCGATTCGCCTCGGATCAGGTCTTCGAAGCGATCGCGCGCCCGCACGATCTCGAAGCGATCTGCTTGAACGAGGACTTCCGCGGCCCGGCAGCGGCCGTTGTAGTTCGACGACATCACGAACCCGTAGGCGCCCGCGGAGTGGACGGCGAGCAGGTCGTCGCGTTCGAGGATCGGCAGTTCGCGCTCCAGGGCGAGGAAGTCGGCCGACTCGCAGACGGGGCCGACCACATCGACGACCCGGGTGCCCTGGCGCGGCGGTCCCACGGGCTCGATTCCCTGGTAGGCCTGATACAGGGTGGGCCGGATCAGGTCGGTCATCGCGCCGTCGACCACCGCGAAGAGCTTGTCTCCGTTGTGTTTGTGGTAGAGCACGCGGGTGACGAAGATGCCGGAATTGCCCGCGATCCAGCGGCCGGGCTCGGCGATCAGGTGGCAGCCGAGGTCGCCCACGCTCGAGATGACCGCGGCTCCGTACTCGGCGGCCGACGGGGGCTGCTCCCGGTCGTAGACGATCCCCAACCCGCCCCCGACGTCGAGCAGCTCGATGTTGTGGCCGGCCTCGCGCAGCTCGATCACGAGGTCGCGAATCCGCCGCAGCGCGTCGACGATCGGATCGAGGCTCACGATCTGCGATCCAATGTGGCAGGCGACGCCGACGACCCGCACGTGTGCGAGCGCCTTGGCCTCCGCGTAGGCGTCCACGGCTTCGGCGATCGGAATGCCGAACTTGCTGTCGCTCAGGCCCGTCGAAATATAGGGATGGGTCTGCGGGTCGACGTCCGGATTGACGCGGAATGACACGGGCGCGACGACGCCGCGCGCTGCGGCCCGCGCATCGATGACGCGCAGCTCTTCGCGCGATTCGACGTTGAACATGCGGATTTCTGCGTCGAGCGCATGGTCGATCTCCGCATCCGTCTTGCCCACGCCGGAGTAGACGAATTGGTTCGGATCGCCCCCGGCCAGCTGCGCGCGGAAGAGTTCGCCGCCAGAAGTCACGTCGATCCCGCAACCTCGGCTGACCAGCGTATTGACCACGGCCAGATTCATGTTGGCCTTGATCGCGTAGCAGATGGTGTGGGGCACGGCGGAAAATGCCGCGTCGAGTGCGTCATAGCGCGCGGCGAGTTCTGACGCGCTGTAGATGAAGACGGGCGTACCGACCGCCTCGACGATCCGCTCGATGGGCACGGCCTCGGCGCAGAGGCGACCCTCCCGCCTCGGAAACGCTTCGCTCAAGGCTGCTGCTCCTCGTCTTCCGACTCTTCTGCGCTGGAAGTGCCGATTTTTCCAGGCGTTTCCGAGCTTCCGGCGGCAGCGGGTTCGGAGTGCGTCCGGACGGGGGGGCCGTATTTGCCGCAAGCGACCGCCAGCACTCCGAAGAGCGCTGCGATCACCAGGAGTTGGCGCGTCATCAAAGTTCTCCGTTGGACAGTTCGCCGAGGCGCCGCGCGTTGTCTGCTCGGGCCTTCGAGAGTGCCTCAGCCACCGTGCCGCGCGCAGTGCCGCCGGTCACTTTTCGGCCCTCCAGCGCACCTTCCAGGCTCGCGATTTCTGCGGCCGAAGCCGAGAAGCTCGCGTGAAAGGCCTGCAGGTCTTCGCGGGTGAGCGAGCGAAGATCGAGCTCCTTGCCGATGCAGTGCCGCACGATCTGCCCAACGGCCTCGTGGGCTTCTCGGAATGGCACCCCAGCGAGCACGAGCGCCTCCGCGAGATCCGTCGCCAACAGCATTGCGTCATCCGCCGCCGCCGCCATCCGCTCTGTGTTGACGCGCAAGGTCTGGATCGCCCCCGCCATGACCTCGAGCGAGTCGCGAAGCGTGACCGCGGAGTCGAAGATCGGCTCCTTGTCCTCCTGCATGTCTCGGTTGTAGGTCAGCGGCAACGCCTTCATGACGCACAGCAGCGTGACGAGGTTGCCGATCGCGCGGCCGGATTTGCCGCGAACGAGTTCCGGAACATCGGGGTTCTTCTTTTGCGGCATCAGGCTCGAGCCCGTCGAGTAGGCGTCGGAAAGCTCGACGAAGCCGAATTCAGCGGTCGACCAGAGCACGAGTTCCTCCGCGAGCCGGGACAGCTGGACCATGCAGATCGCGGCGGTCGACAGGAATTCCAGCGCCACGTCGCGCGAGGCGACCGCATCCATGCTGTTGGCTGAAGGTGCGTCAAAACCGAGCGCCGCCGCGGTGTGGTGCCGGTCGAGCGCGAGCGTCGACCCCGCGAGCGCGCCCGATCCGAGCGGGCAATCCGACAGGCGCGATCGCAGGTTGCGCTGCCGGCTCGCGTCACGACCGAACATCTCCGCGAAAGCGAGCCAGTGGTGGGCGAGCCGCACCGGCTGCGCGCGCTGCAGATGGGTGTAACCGGGCAGCACCGTGTCGAGGTGCTCGGCGGCCCGCTCGATCAGCACGCCCCGAAGCTCCAGAATGCCCCGCTCGGCGGCCTCGGAAACATCGCGCAAGTAGAGGGCCAGGTCGGTCGCGACCTGGTCGTTGCGGCTGCGGCCGGTGTGGAGCCGGCCCGCGACGTCGACGCCGACGATCTCCCGCAAGCGGGACTCGACGTTCATGTGGATGTCCTCGAGGGCGGGATCGAACGGAAAGGAGCCGTCCTCGATCTGCGCGGCGATTTGCGCGAGGCCGTCGATCAGCGCGCGTTCGTCCCCGGCTGAGATCAGGCCGACAGCCGCGAGCATCCGGGCGTGCGCGGCCGAGCCTCGGAGATCGAAGTGGGCGAGCGCCCGATCGAAGTGGATCGAGGCCGTGAAGCGCTCCACGGCGGCGTCGGTCCGGCCTTCGAACCGGCCTCCCCAGAGCTTCTCGGAAGCCTCGCCGGCTCCGGCGCCCGGCCCGGACGGTTTTTTCTGACTCGTGTCTGCCATATCCGCAAATCTCGGTAACTAGAGGGAATTTCGCAATAGTAGGGCGGATCCAGGATTGACGAACCGAGCCCGCCTCCGTAGGTTGCGCAGACCCACTCTAGAGGATGTCAAGCCGTGATCATCGT
>JAHEEJ010000003.1:8398-34826 GCA_024640705.1 Deltaproteobacteria bacterium | reverse complement strand
CGCGGTGTCACTGTTACGCGTTGATCCTGGAAGCCCTCCTTCCGGATCACGAGTGTATGCGGCGAGGCCAGCAGCTGCAGCTGTTGGCTCGCTTCTCCGGCCGGTTTGCCATCGACACGGAGCGTAGCGCCAGCGGGGTACGCGATCAGGTCGATGACGCCGAGCCGCGGTTCGAGTTTGATCGCGAGGTTCTTCTGCTCTCCGGGCTCGAGTTCGATGGTTCGCGTGGCGAGTTCGTGGCCGATCTTGAACAGTGAAATCTCGTGAATTTCTTCCGATGCCAGGTTTAGGTCCATCGGGGTGCGCCCCGGCGATGCATTGTCGACCACGATCTGGGCGCCGGACGGGATGCTTTCGATATGTAGCCGAGCATCGGCTCTGGTCAGCTCGATCGGCGCCAGTGTCTGGGGCTGATCGGAAACCACTTCGATCTCGCGCTTCCAGGTGTTGTGCCCCTCGAGGCGCAGCTCGACGACGCGCGTTCCCGCATCGAGTTCGAAACGTCCGGGCGTTTCGCCCAGCTCGACACCGTCGATCCAAACACTTGCGCGAGGCGGATTGGATGCGAGCGAGATCGGCGCCCAGGCGGGAATCAGCTCGATTTCGAAAGATTGTTCCCCCCCCGCTCCCTCGACTTCGATTTCGAGCGCGGCTGGAAGGTGTCGGGGAGCGCGAACAGTCAGCTGATGCGGTCCGGGCGGAATCGGGAGCGCCTCGATCGGCGTGATGCCCACCTCTTCCCCGTCGATCGCAACGACGGCGCCGTCCACGGGTCGGCTGATGAGGTCCACGATGCCCGGCAGCTTGTTCAGTCTGAGAGAGATCCGCTGGTTGGGTGCACTCGTGACTTCGATCGTCGCCTCCAATTGCTGGTATCCCTCTTTCTCGACGACGACTTGATGGGATCCCGGCCGCAGCAGGTAACGCTCGCCAATGTGGAAACCGAATAGTGCGGTCGGCAGATCGATTTCGTCTGGGGCGGGATCGACGACCAGACGAACCGAAACCGCCGTGAAGCTGAACCAGAGCAGCACCAGCAGGAAGATTCCAATTCCCCAGGTCACGAGGACGGCGGGTCGCAGCCGCTTGCGCGCGGCCGTTTCAGGGCCCTCGCTGGAGGGGCGAAACGGGGTCGCAGGGATGACGTCGGACGGGCTTTCGCGCGCCACGCGGGTACTGCCAGCGGCATCGGAAGTCGCTGCGGACGGGCTGGGGCTCCATTCGAGTCGCAGGGTATCGCCGCGGATCGAACAGGCGATCTCGACGCCTGCGATTCGAATTGCGTCGCCATCCGCGATCCGGCGCGATCCGCTCAGGAGCTCTCCATTGATGTATACGGGTTCCGTCGACTTGGCACCGAGAATGAATGCGCTTCCATCGAGAACGCCAATCGAAGCGACCGACGCCGAGGTCTCTCGAAGCGGAATCCGAATTTCGTCGATCGCGCGTGCGCCGATCGATAGCGGAAGCGCGTCCGCCTCGAGGCGCTGCTCGCTGCCGTCGTGTGCGAGGATGATCCGGCTCACGTCAACCACGGCAGCAGTTCCTCGCTCGACTCAGATTTCGTCGGTGCACCGGATTTCCACGACTGGCGGCTGCCTACCGGGGATCACGGAGATCTCGCTTCGCGTATCGCGGTAGCCGTTCCTGCGGCCCATTACGACGTAGCGGCCGGGCTTGAGGGGAACGTCGCGGCGGGCGAAGTTCCCGAGTGTTCCCACTCCGCGTATGACGACTTCGGTGGCCATGTCGGATTCGAATACTACAGAGATGGGTGTCGAAGCGAGTTGCACTGCGATCTCGAGGCTTCGCACCTGTTCGGAGAGCTGGGGTCGTCCTTCTGCGGAACGCCGCCCAAGCTGCATCAAATCGCGCGCCTTCTCGAGGGTTTCGGGTTGGAACAACTGGGTCGGGTCGTCGAGCAATTTTGCGATGCCCCCGGCAATTCGGGCCAACTCGCGGTTTCGCTTCAGTCCTTCCTCGGCGAAGGAGAGATTATCCTGGGTCTTGACGATTGTCTGGTAAAGCGAAGCGGCTTCGCTCCATTTCTCGGCGCTCTCTGCGGCCTCGGCGCGCTTGCGCAAGGACGCGATTGCGCGCGAACTCTCGATTTGTTGCAACTGCCGCAATCCATCCGCCACCTCGGCGGAGTCGGGTCGGATCGCGCGCGCGCTTTCGAAATGGGTGCGCGCGGCGCCGAGGTTGCCCTTGGCCAGCGAAACCAGTGCGCGCGAAAGGTTCGACTCGTAGTCGTCGTCGGCCTGCGTGGCCTCGACGTGTGCGAGGCGTTCGAGTGCCGGTGCGTACTGCGGATCGATTTCCAGCGCCTTCGCGTATGCGTCACCTGCTGAATCCAGGTCGTCGTTGGCTTCGAACGCCTTGCCGGCGCTCATGTGGGCCATCAACGCGTCGAGCCCCTCGGCCCTGCTCGCTCCGGCGAGCGCTGTGGCATCGCTCGGCTCGATCGCGAGAGCGAGATCGAAAGCCTCGATCGCGCGTTGTTGGTCGCCCGCTTCGAGTGCGGTTGCGCCGGCTTCGAGGCTGTCGCGGAGTGCGCTGGCGCGGCGTCCGGAAAGCTCTTCGAAGATCGTGAGCGCTTCGCCGTAAGCCGCCTGAGCGGCCGCGTAATCGCGCTCGAGAAACGCCGCGTCGCCGCGGCCTTCGATCTCCTTCGCGCTGGTGTAGTCCGCCTTCGCCCAGCGCTCGACCGCCGCCGCCTCGAGGTCTTCGCGCAATGGGATGAGTTGAGCCAGCAGCGACTCGACGCTGGACTTGCTCGCGTTGGCGGCTGCTTCCATCGGCGGGGAGGCTTTTCTGCTGCCCGCTTCCGTCGCTTCCAACTGAGGCTCGGGTGTTCCCGAAGATTCGACCCAACGCGGGAGCGCGACGAAGACCAGCAGTGCCGCCAGCGCCAGGACGCCCGCCACGATCGCGTACTGCAGGTTGCGCGAGGAGCCCGCCTCGCCATGCCGGGTCGGCGGTGCGTCGCGTTCGACGCTGGGGACAGCAGCGGCCCGAAGCGGCGGTGCGACGAAGGGGCTCGCCTCGGGCGCCCGCTCGGCGTCATTCGAAAGTGCAGTCAATCGCTGCCCGATCTCGCGGAGGTCTGTCAGGCGCGCATTGCGCGGCTCGGCGCTCATGGATCGAATGAGTTCGCCCAGTTCCTTCGGTGCGCACTCGGGAGGAATCGTCTGCGCGATCACGACACCGAGCGCGTAGATGTCGTCCGCTGCCACGGGAGCTTCGCCCAGGCGAATCTGCGGACTGATGTGATCGTTTCCCGCCGCCGGCACGGCTGCGCGGAGTGCGGCCGCGATCCGGAAGTCGATCAAGCGGACGTTGCCGCGCACGTCTCGCAAGATCTTGGAGGCCTTCAGGTCGCCGTGTACGACGCCGAGGCCGTGGGCCAACTCGAGTGCGGCTGCCACCTGGCTGAAGGCGACCAGTCCCTCTGCGGTCGAGCGCCCGGAGAAATCGGCGACACTCGCGCCTTCGATGTATTCGCGGCAGATGAAAGCACCGTCTTCAGCGCGGTAGAAGTCGAAGACGCGCGCGATGTTTGGATGGGCGAGTTGCCTGGCGTCGCGACACGCATCGCGCAGGATTTCCCATTGATCCGCAAACGCTGCGCTGAGCACCCGCAGGGCGACCAACTCGCCCAGATGGTCGTCCTGGGCGAGGCTGACCTCGGTCGCGCCATCTGCGCCAATCGTTTTCAGGATCCGAAAACGGTCGGCGAAGTGCCGGCCTTCCATCATCGCAATGCGTCTCCCAAGGCTGTCGCGCGCCGGATCGAATTCACCGGCGATCGACGTCTCGCGGAGAGGGTACCATCGGAAGCGTGTTGTCTCCGATCCAAGCTTCCTCGGTGGGTTGGCGCGGCATCATGTACACATCGGCGATCATGGCATTCTCGGCCTGGTAGACGTCGCGCAACAGGCGCTGCCACTCCTCGTACTGGGCGGTTGCCGTCCCCGTCAAGCGCACGGTCGTCGAATTGAGATCGATGACCGTGGGTTGGACTTCCGCCTGGAATGAATCCGCCAATTCGTGAAGCCCTTCTTCGTGCATCTGGCGTTGCTGACCGAGCGCGTGGATGACCTGCATCTGCTGTTGGAGGATGGCCGCTCCGGCGATGCTTGCAGCGATCGCCTCCGGCGCCGCCAGGAAGGCTCCGCTGGCCGCGATCATCCCCAGCGTGAGCACGCCGACAGCGCCTCGTGTCCACTGCTCGCGTTGAAGCGCCTCCTTGGCAAAGAGTTCGTGGCTCGAGGCCTCACGCCAGTGCCAGTAGTTGGATGCGAGCGTTGCGGCGTAGTTCTGGTAGTGGATCCCCATCGTGTCCACGAACATCTCGTCGCGCAAGCGCACCTCTTCGACGCGCTGGAGCATCGGCTCGTCGACGGCTGGGAGTCGGACGATCTCGACTTCGCCATCTTCGTCCTCGATCAGATAACCGTCGAAGGCCTCGGGCGAGAGGTACGAGGCAAATTGAAGCTCGGAGATCGTCGAAATCTCCGCGAGTTGTTTGGCGTCGAGCTTCGACCGCGCTTCGACCATCGCGTTGGCAATCGTGTTGTACATCGGCTGATGGGGATCCAGCGCACGGTAGGCGCTTCCGTAGGATCCCTGGTAGGCCTCGGTCCGGTACTTGCGCTCGAACCAGACGCGGCCGGACGCGTCTTTCACGCGGACGAGGAGCCAGAGTTCGCGGCCATCGGAGTGCAAGATCGTCGCCGTCAACGTCACATCGGTCGCGACCGGCTCGACGGGAAGAACGCTGACCGTGCCCCACTGCTGCGTTTCTTCCAGCGTATTCTCGAGGTGAATCGGAAGCAATTTTGCCTCTGCCTTGCGAATTTCCGGGTAGATGCCCTTGGGAACGGTCTCTCCGTCGGGGGGTAGGCCGGGATCGAACTCGATCAGAGTGACGTCGAGCCGCGCTGCATCCGGCAGATCGCCGGGTGCTTCGAACGCTACCGGCGCTTGCGCGTTGATCGTCGCGCATCCGATGCCGTGGAGCGCCGACACGATTGCTGCTGCGTAGAGGAAGATTTTCATCGCGTATTCATTTCTTTCCAGCTGTCATTCGGATTCCGTCAGATCGACCCGCTGCGTTCGACCGGCGAGCTTCTATTTGATCCCTTTGTGCTTGCGGTATTCCTCCCAGTACCGCTCGCGCAGCACGGGATCTTTTTCGTTCATCGCGAGCTCGCGCAACTGGGCGGCGAGCGTATCGTCGTCACTGCCGCTGCCGACATCCGCTGGGGGTCGGTAGCCCGTGCCCGCACCCGTTGCCGAGCCGACGCTCGAGGTCGATACGGCGGAGGCGTCTTCGCTCCCCGTGGCCTCTGCGCTTTGGCTGCCCTCGCCGCCCATCCGCGGAGGCACTGCCGCACCGGCCCCCTGCGGGTCGGTACCGATATCGCCACTCGACGCCGTGGCGGTCGACTGTTCGTGCTGGATCAGCTCATCGACCTGGCGCTGGTGTTCGGCGAGGCGTTCGAGCGCGCGTTGGAGTTCTTCTCCGCTCAGCGGTTCCCCCCCACTGCCACCGCGGCCGAAAGCCGCGAGCAAATCGGGAGGCACCTCGTCGATCGGGATACCGCCCGCGCCACCGCTTCCGTTCGCGTTCGGATCCTCCGGCGCGCCTTCGCGGCCCGCGCCGCCAGCTTTGCCGAATTCACCCGCTGACCCCGCAGGTTGGTCAGCGCCCGCGAGTGCCCCCGGGCTTTTTCCGGCCTGTTCGGAGGAATCGGTTCCCGACTCGCTGTCGCTCCCGGCGAAACCCCCGGCGCTCTCGGCGCCTGCCGCTCGCTGTCCCGTCCCACCGGCTTGCTGCTGCGCTCCGGTCTCACCGCCCTCGGCACCGGCTTGCTGTTGGGCTCCGGTCTCACCGCCTTCGGCACCGGCTTGCTGTTGGGCTCCGGTCTCACCGCCTTCGGCACCGGTTTGCTCGGCACCCTGGGCCTGGCCCTCGGCACCGGCTTGCTGTTGGGTTCCGGTTTCACCGCCTTCGGCACCGGCCTGTTCGGTGCCTTGGGCCTGGCCCTTGGCACCGGCTTGCTGTTGCGAACCCGACTCGCCCGCGTCGGTTCCCGCTTGTTCGGCAGCTTCCGCCGAATCTCCGGTCTCAGCGGATTCGCCGGCGCTCTCCGCCGCTTCGGTGGCTGTGGACTCCGCCTGCTGCGCCGACTCGTTACCCGCTGATTCGCTCTGCGTCGATTTGCTGGCCTCTTCTCGAGCGGATTCCGCAGCCTCGCTTTGGGACTCCGAAGCCGCTTCCGCTTCCGAAGTCTGCTCTGATTTCGCGCCGGACTCGCCCTGAGATTGTTCTTCGCCGGCGCTCTCCGAGGCCTGCTCCGGTGGTTTCTGGGTCTGCGAGGGCGGCTGGGTCGGAACGGATGAGGGCGGTTGCTGCGACGCACAGGCCAGGCTCAACACGAGGCCCGCGGCGACGAGGAGCAACGAACGGCGAATTTCAGCGATACGACTCACGCGTCCCTTTTCTCCTTTGCGCACTCTGCCGTTCGCCATCGATTTGCCGACCCCTACTGATGCGGCCCACTACCGCTTCATCGTCTTCCGCCCCATCGAGCTGTTTGGGACGTCCACCTCTGGTGCGAAATTCTACGAGCGGGCAGGGGGGTGGCCCGACGTGGGTGCGGCGGCGACGCGGCCGAAATTCGACCAAAGACGACGGCCAAGTCCAAGAATACACTAGGAAAAGCTCGCTGGTCGAGCCGGCCCGAGCCGGGCTCTCCGAGCATCTGATCGCCGCAAATGGAGCGAAGCTCCCGCGGGGCGCCGCTCGCGGTCGGTCTTGCAAATCCGGTGCTGCTGCCGTCCGGCTTCAGCTCTGCCGGCCCGCGCGGACCTCGGAGGTGCGGATTCGCTGGGGGGGTCGGGTAGCGGGGTTCCAGGACCGCTCACAGCCCCGGTCCGGCGCAAAAACCACGCCGCGCCCCGAGGCTGTTCGAGGAGTGCGCGATGGCGGCTAATCGAGCAACGATCGACCCCGATCTGTGTACCATGCTTCGATCAGCGACATGATCTGCTCGGCGCTCTCGGCGTATTGGAACAGGTTCAGATGCTGTTCTTGAATCATGTGCTCATGGCACAGGTAATCGAAATCGATCGCCGACTTCCAATAATCGGCACCGACCAGGATCACGGGGAGGGGTTCGCGCTTGCCGGTCTGGATCAGGCAAAGGGTTTCGAAGAGCTCGTCGAGTGTTCCGAATCCTCCCGGAAAGGTGACGAGTGCCCGGGCGCGCATCACGAAGTGTAGTTTGCGCAGTGCGAAATAGCGGAACTGAAAACTCAGCTCTGGTGTGACGTACGGGTTCGGCTGCTGCTCGCTTGGAAGTGTGATGTTGAGGCCCACGGACACTGCCCCCACATCGTGGGCACCCCGGTTTGCGGCTTCCATCGCGCCCGGCCCACCACCCGTGACCACCACGAGGCGATTGTCGAGCGGCCCTTCGCCGTAACGGCCAATCCGTTGGCCGAGCTCCCTGGCGATCGCGTAGTAGTGGCTCTTCGCGAGTGCATTGCGAGCTCGTTGGAGTCGCTCGTTTGCTTGTTCGTCTCCAGGTGCGATTTGAAACGCTCGCTCGGCCTCCTCCAGCTGCCGCTGCGCATCCTCTGGATCGATCAGGGTCGCGCTGCCGAACACGACGATCGTGGTGCGAATGCCCAGCTTCTCGAACGCGAGTTCCGGTTTCAGGTACTCGAGTTGAAGGCGAACGGGGCGCAGTTCGGGTTGGTCGAGGAACTCGAGATCGCGATCTGCGCGTCGATGGGATTCCCCATTTGCGATCTGCTCTCGCGCTTGCTCTGGATCGAAAGGGGGGTCCGTTTCCGAGCGAGATCGATTGGGCTGCTGGTCTTTGCTCAAATCCGGTCTCCCGAATCATGGATCGTTTCCGAAACCGAGGGTCGGTCGTGGAGCGGCTGGCCCGATTGCTCCGGACAGAACCGGTCTTCGGCCTCGAGAATCGGTGAACCGCCCATGAGGGCGGTCGATCGCGATCCGCAGGGCATCGTAGCGAGAATTCGCCGATGAGCGGTGAATCTGTATTAACTTTCGGCGATGAGAATCCTTCTGGGGCTCAGTCCGATTGCACGGGTCCTGCTCGGCCTCGCGCTTGGCGTGTTTTTTGGCGTGTTCATCGGTGAGCCCGCAGGCGTGTTGTCGATCGGCGGCGACATCTACATCCGACTGCTGCAGATGACGGTGTTGCCCTACGTACTGGTCTCCCTGATCGTTGGGCTCGGCGGACTCGATGCGGAAATGGCGCGCCGGATCGGACTGCGAGGTGGCGGCATGATCCTCATGCTGTGGGCCGTTGTGCTCGCGATCCTCGTCTGCCTTCCACTCGCCTACCCGCACTGGACCTCCGCGGCGTTCTTCAGCACGAGCCTGATCGAAGAGCCGACCCAGTTCGATCCGCTCACCCTCTACATCCCAGCGAACCCGTTCTATTCGCTGGGGCACACCATCGTGCCGGCGGTCGTGGCCTTCGCGATCATGCTCGGTCTCGCGCTGATCTCGGTAGACGACAAGCGAGGCCTGTTGAAGGGGCTCGGCAACATCAGCGATGCGTTGATGAAGATCGCGTCTTTCGTGGGGAAGCTCGCTCCGATCGGAATCTTTGCGATCGCTGCCTCCGCAGCCGGCACGCTCCGGGTGGAAGAACTCAGTCGGCTGCAGGTGTTTCTGTGGGTCTATCTGGCCGCGTGGTGCATGTTGGCATTCTGGGTACTGCCCGCGTTGGTGGCGTGGGCGACGCCGTTCTCCTTTCGCGAGGTCTTGCGCGAGTCCCAGGTGGCGATGGTCACCGCGTTCGCGACTGGAACGGTTCTCGTCGTGCTTCCGATGATTGCGGAAAGCTGCAAAAAGTTGTTGGAGGAGCACGAATTCGACAGTGTCGAAGGCAGAACGACGATCGACGTGCTCACTCCGACGGCGTACAGCTTTCCGAGCGTCGGCACGCTGCTCGGGCTCGGCTTCGTGCTCTTCGCAGCCTGGTATGTCGGAACACCACTGAGCGTTTCGCAGTATCCCTCTTTTGCGCTGCTGGGCGCCTTTACCGCGTTTGGCTCGATGGCGGTGGCGATCCCCTTCATGCTGGATTTCTTCTCGCTCTCCGCGGACCTGTTCCAGCTCTACCTGCTCGGCAGCGTGGTGACGGCGCGCTTCGCGACGGCGATGGCTGCGATGCACGGTGTCGTGGTCTGTCTGCTGACGGTAACCGCCGTCATGGGGAAGCTTCGGCTGCAAGCGCTGCTTCGCGGATGTGGGATTGGCATCGCAGCCACGGCGGCGGTGCTCTTTGCGATGGGGCTGCTGCTCGCCTGGGCGATCCCCTACGCGTACACGGGTGAAGAGACCGTGGTCTCCATGAAGCTCTATGGTGAGCCCGTTTCCGTACGTCAGGTCGAGGCGCCCGTGCCGCTCTCGATCGCAGATCGAGAGCGAAGCCGACTCGATGTGATCAGCGAGCGCGGCACGTTGCGCGTTGGCTATCCGCCGGAACGCCTCCCCTACGCATTTCGATCCTCGGCTGGCGATGTCGTCGGCCTCGATCTGGATCTAGCGCACAAGATCGCGCGCGAATTCGGCGTGGGGCTCGAACTCACCCGGATCGGTTGGGAAGAATCGATTTTGGCACTCGAGGATGGACGGCTCGACATGGTGGTAGGCGGAAACGCAGTCACCCCGAAGCGGGCTGCCATGGTGGCTTTCACACGTCCCTACCTCGACAAGTCACTTGGCTTCGCGGTGCTCGACTATCGGCGCGACGAGTTTCCCAGCCTCGAGTCGATGAAGCGGAAAACCGGGCTCCGGGTGCTCGCTCCCGGTTCGGGTTACTACCGGGACGTCATCGAGAATCTGCTGCCCAATGCGGAGATCGTTTCGAACGTGACGCCCCGTTCCTTCTTCCGCAGAGAAGTCGAGGACATCGATCTGATGGGCGTCGAGGCGGAAGGTGGTGCCGCCTGGACGCTGATCTATCCGGATTTCAGCATCATCGTACCCAGCGGCATACGTGTAAAAGGGTCGAGTGCGATTGCGTTGCCCAAGGGGCAGGAAGACTATTTGCGTTTTGTCGACGCCTGGATCGACGTATCGATCAAGAGCGGATTCATCGAGCAGCTGGAGCGCTATTGGATCCATGGGCAGGACGACGCCCGCAAGCAGCCTCGTTGGTCGATCATGGGCAACGTTCTCGGTTGGGGGCAGGTGGAAGGGAAGCGTGCTCCCAAGGCCAACTAACGCCGATTGGATCGACCTGCGCGCACCTCTGGCTGCTGGTTCGAGCCTTTTTGTATCAGAGGCTCGATCCGAAGAACCCGCCAATGGATTCCGCAAGGCGTTGCCAGCCGGGGCGCCTCCGCCAGGTCGATAATTTGATTTGCGTAGCGGTCGTGAGGTCGCGCTCGAACATTGCACGCATGCGCGTTCCCGTATCCGGGTCCGCCACCAGGAGATTCAACTCGTAGTTGCGGTGCATCGAAAGAGGATCGAGGTTGCTCGATCCGACGAGCGTCACGTCGCCGTCCATGACCGCGGTCTTGGCGTGGATCATCGCGCCGTCCCACTCCCAGATTTCCACGCCGGCTTGCAGAAGAGATTCGTATCCGTTTCTGGATGCAGCTCCGGCGAGCGGGTGATTGTTGCGACCGGGCAGGAGCATGCGGACCGAAACGCCCCTGCGAGCCGCCCCGCAGAAGCTCGTCTGCGCTCTCTTTTGGAGCACCAGGTAGGCATCGGTGATTTCCAGACTGCGCCGTGACCGATCGGCCATCGCTGCGTAGAGGTTGGCAACGTGTTGCACGCCGGGCCGATCCGCTACGACCAACGCGGCCGGTGGAGACAGGGGCGCGGCGGTCTCCGGATGAACCGGCAGCTCGCTTCCGTCCGCTCGCTGCCACATCGCGTCGAACGCGCGCTTGACGTCTGCGGCGATCGGGCCGCGCACCAGAAGAGCGGTGTCACGCCACCCCTCGCCGCCTTGACTGGTCGGTGCCCAGTTGTTGCTGATGCAAAGCCCGCCGACGACGGTTGCTTCTCCATCGACGGTCAGTGTCTTCCGGTGGTCGCGGTGGCGTATCCGGCCCCAGCTGCGTGGATCGAACAAAGTGGGAGGGCTGAATGCGCGCGCCGCGATGCCTTTTTCGAGCAGCGTTTTGGCAATGGAGCCTCCGCTGACCATCATCGTTCCGACCGGGTCGTACAAGACGCGCACATCCACGCCTCGCTGTTTCGCGGCGTGCAAGACGTCTGCAAACCGCCTGCCCGTCTCATCTCCAGCGAAGATGAAATTTTCGAAGAGCACTTCCGATTGCGCCGCGTCGATCAGTTCGAACATCGCGGGGAAGGCACCCGCTCCATCTCGCAGGATCCGGACTTCCGTTGCGGTCCGAGTGGGCGCGCCCACCAATTCCGCTAGATCGGCGATGCTCTCGATTGCTGGCCTCCGGCGCTCGACGGGGCGGCCCTCATGCATGCGTGACCCGACTCCCCATGATCAAGCTCCCGCCCAGAGCGTTCTCGCCGTGATGTAGGCGGTGTAGGCGATGACCAGCGTGAGTGCTTCGCCCTTCTGCAGGCCCTTGCGTCTCCTGAAGAAGAAGAGCGCGAGCAAGCTGATGACCAGCAGGGCCGATAGGTCGATCCTGAGCATCGACGGTGATTCGACGGTGAGTCCAGCAATCGCGGCTGCCGCCCCCGGCGCGACGAGCATGTCGAAGATATTGCTGCCGAGGATGTTGCCTACGGATAGCGCTCCTTGCTTCTTCAAGGCCGCGCTCACCGAAACAGCCAGTTCCGGCAGACTCGTTCCGATGCCGATGAGCACGATTCCGATGAAGGTTTGCGGGATCCCCCATTCTTCAGCCAGGGCGACGGCGCTGAGGATCGCCAGATGGGAAGAGGCCGTGACGATCACGATACCCAAGAAGCACAGGAAACCGATCTTGATCCCGGCCTCGGTCAAGCCGGGCTGCCGCTTGGGCTTCCCGTACTGCTCGCGCCTGATCGCGGTCGCGAAGTAGATCAGGTAGACGGTGATCAGGATGCCGCCATCGATGCGTGTGAATTCCCCATCCGCACCGACCAGGAAGAAGATTGCGATCGAACCAATGAGCGTGATGCCGTCGATCCAGGCTTGTCGTCTCCCCAACATGACGTAGCCGACCAGGCCCGTTACGCCGAGCGCGAAGCCAATCTGGCCCAGGCTGCTCCCGATTGCGTTACCGATCACCAGACCTGAAGTTTCGACGCCGGTCAGGCGCTGGAGCCCGGCTTCGATCGACAGGACCAACTCGGGCAGGTCGGTTCCAATCGCAAGGATCGTCAGCCCCACGAACATCGGTGAGAGGCCAAGTGTCGCCGCCAGGCGCAGGGCGTGCCGGACGGTGATTTCCGTGCCGAACCAAAGTCCGAGTAATCCGATTATCAACAGGAACAGATTCATCGAGCCCGGCTGCGCCTCTGGTCAGAAGTCAATTCGAGTTTGCGGGAATCGCGAGGACCCGCTCGCGATAACGGGGGACGGTCGCGCACCATCCGAGCTGATCGCGCACGGCGTCGCAGAGTGTCGACGCGGCGCGTGCTTCACCGTGGACCACATAGACGGTATCGGGTTCGTTCGGCGCAGCCCGTAGCCAGTGGAGAAGTTCGCTCTGGTCCGCGTGAACGGAAAAGCCGCTGAGATCGACGATCTCGGCATTCACGGGTATGTGGCGGCCGAGAAGTTTGGTTTCTCGGCAGCCGTCGATCAGGGCGCGCCCCCGTGTACCCGCGGGCTGAAAGCCGACGAAGATGATCGAATTGCGCGAATCGGGGAGGCGCTGCGCGAGGTGATGCAGGACGCGCCCCCCTGTGGCCATGCCCGAAGCGGAGATGATCATCGCGGGCCCTCGAACATCGCGGATGGCCTTGGAGGCTTCGACCGTCCGGGCCTCCGTGAGTTCGTCGGGTCGGAGGATGTCGGGATTCTCTCGGAGTTCGGTTCGAATCTGGTGGTCGCCTTCCCGGATTGCATTCCGGTAGACCCCGAGAGAGGCGAGTGCCATCGGGCTGTCGACGTAGATCGGAAGCGTAGGGATCACGCCGGATTCTACGAGTCGCTTGAGGTGGAAGAGGATGACCTCCGTGCGATCCACCGCGAACGCCGGAATCACGGCGATGCCCGCTCGGTCGACCACCCTCTGGATGGCTTCCCCGAGCCTCTGTTCGGGGTCGATCTCGCAGTGCTCCTCATCTCCGTAGGTCGACTCGATCACGATGTTATGCGCATCGGCGGGCGGTCCAGGTGGGCAGAGAAAAGGGTGTGACGGACGGCCGAGGTCGCCGCTGAACGTCACTGCGGCGCGTTGCGCCCCTTCGACTTCGAGCGTGATGCTGGCCGAACCGAGAATGTGTCCCGCTTGACGGAAGATCGCCCAGATTCCAGCTGCGACCTCCACCCGATCGTCGAAGTCCACGGTGCGGAATTGCTTCAGACTGGTGAGCGCGTCTTCCTTCGTGTAGAGCGGGAGCGGCGGGGAATGTTTCGAATAGCCAGCGGCGCTCGCGTAGCGGGCCTCCTCTTCCTGCAGGTACCCGCTGTCCGGCAAGACGATCTCACAGAGTTCCACGGTGCGCGGAGTCGCGAAGATGGGCCCTCGGAAACCGGTTCGAGCGATTCGAGGCAGGTATCCAGAGTGATCGATGTGAGCGTGGCTGAGCAGAACGGAGTCGATGCTCTCGACGTCGACCGGAAGGGGTTTCCAGTTGCGCTCTCGCAGCTCTTTTTCTCCCTGGTAGAGCCCACAGTCGATGAGAACCTTCGCGCGCGGCGTGCTCAGCAAGAAACGGCTGCCGGTCACGGTCTGGGTCGCTCCCAGAAATTCCAAAACCGTTCCGTGTCTCGCTCGACTCATACCGACCTCGAAGTCTGTACGCGATGGGGCGACTGTAGCAATCGCGGTAACGCCGGGGTGCTCATCGAATCCCGGCGGGGCAGTTCTCTACATCGCGAGGCATTCTGTCCGCGAAGAGCGTGGCTCTGGTGCCTGGCCGCGCTCGAACGAAAACGGTCGATTCGAGGCAAGCCTGAGGGTGGTTCGGAGCCTTCACACGCGGAATCCGACTCGTGCGTCGCTAGCACCGCTCGCGGTGTCTGTTTTCATTCATGGTCAGCTCATGCCCCAGACAATATGGCCACCAATGGCTATGCTTAGGGGCGTCGAGCCTGGGTTTCGAAACGGGTAGTTGGTGGCACAGAACTTGCGGCGATTTCGCTAGGTCTGCTGAGGGGCGCGGGGGGCGTGTCAGGCCTAGGGGGGGTCGTGTCATGGTCGAAGACACACGGATTGACTCTACAACGGGCCCTCATGGATCGCCGCGCGGGCGAGCGACCGGTGGGACCGATTCGGAGAGTGGCGCAACCGGTTGGCGCGTCCCAGGCGACCCGGAGACGCCTCAACCAGACAAGGGCATTCCCCATCATCTGCTCGTCTGTTTGGATCGTTCCCCCGAGTCCGAATGCCTGATTCGCCACTCCGCTGCGCTCGCCAAAGCCTGGCAAGCGCGCGTCACGTTCATCCACGTACTGGAGCCGATCGCGCGGGAAGGGCCTCCGCACCCCGCTGATGCGGTGGATTGGTGTTTACGCCGGCAGGAAGCGAGGCGGTATCTCGCCGAGATCATGTCGATCTCGATCCACCAGGACCTGAAGATTCAGATGGCGCTCGCGGAGGGGCGCGCGTTCGAGGAAATCCAGGCCTGGAGCAAATCCAACGCGGTCGATCTCATGATCCTTTCGACACACGGCGAGAAAGGGCGCACGGATTGTGGCCTGTCGGGCACGGCGTACAAGTTGATCGATGGCTCCAGCGGCTCGGTTCTCGTGGTTCCCGCCTCTGAGACGCGCGAAGTACCTACGGCGGAGGCGTCCTACAAGCGAATTCTGGTGCCCCTCGATGGTTCTCTTCACGCGGAGAGCGCGTTGCCGATCGCAGCGCAGGTCGCTGCCGCACACGGTGCCGAAATCGTGCTCGCCCACGTGGTCGAAGCGCCTCAATTGATGCGGAGTCGACTGCCGACAGCGGCGGATCGGGCACTCGAGCAGGCCGTGGTCGAGCGCAACGAATCCGTAGCGCGTGATTACCTCACGGAAACCCGAAACCGTCTAGAGGATCTGCGTTTCGAGGTGGTTACCTATCTGGGCCGCAACGGAAACCCGCGCGAAGAATTGCTGCGCTTCATTCACGACGAGGCGATCGACCTGGTGGTGCTATCCGCTCACGGAGCGACCGGCGCGACGGATCGGGCGCTGGGTAGCGTGGCGGCTCACCTCGTTGCGCACGCTCGAGTTCCACTGCTTCTCTCGCGCCACCGCACGACGCCAAGGCTTCGAGAGGATCGCGCGTCCTCCCCGTCCTACACCGAATCCGCGCGCCTACCGAGCGCAATGACGGCGTGAGCGCCCAAGATCGTGTGTACGTCGGCCTGATCGAGAGTACCGCGCAGGAGTTGGCCCGAAGCCATCGGACGTGCTCCGGCCGCCCCCAACCACTGGTTTCCCTGCTGCGCATCAAAGAGATGCCAGAATGGCTCGAGCAGGCGCAACTGCTCTTGTCGACGCCCGAAGCCCCGGTCGCCAAGGCTGCGGAGTGGTTTCTCGACAACAGCTATCTCGTGCAGCGGGCCATCCGTCAGATCCAGCAGGATCTGCCCTCGGCGTTCTACGTTCAGCTGCCGGCTCTCGACGACCCGAGTGCTCCGGGCCCTCCGCGAATCTACGCAGTTGCGTGTGGAATGCTCGACGTCGCGAGCCTCCAGATCACACCCGCACTGATCGTGCGGTTCTTGAACGCCTACCAGGAAGTCACTCCGCTGGATATTGCGGAACTCTGGGCTCTCCCAGTGTTGTTGCGCCTGTGTGCGGTCGAAGAACTCACTTCCGCGCTGGCGCGACTCGACCCGAATCTCGCTTCACCGCTGGCTCGTAGTGCTGTCGCTCCAACATCCGCCGCCGACTCGCTGCCGGACGACACGGAGTGCGTAGCACGCCTGACCCGGTTGCTCCGGGTACTTTCCGACATCTCGTGGTTCGAGTTGGTCAGCAAGACCAGCGTCGTCGAGCGGGTTCTCGCAGAAGACCCGGCTGGCCTCTATCACCGCATGGATGTGGAAACACGCAATCGCTATCGCACGATGGTTGAAAGGCTTGCTCGGCGTACGAATTACGGAGAAGTCGAGGTTGCCGAGCGCGCTGTCAACTACGCCCGTCGCTCGGAGTCTCACTCTGGAAATGCTGGCGACTCCGTGGGTGCACATGTCGGCTACTGGCTGCTGGACGCAGGCAAGCAGGAATTCGAAGAATTGATCGGATTCAAGCCCCGCTTCCGCGACCACGTGTATCGACGGGCCAAGCGACATGCCGTGGCGGTGTATCTCGGTTCACTGCTGCTGGCAACCGCGATAATCTTGATTCCGCCGGCCGGATATCTGCTCTCGGTTCACGCGGGGATCATCGGTTGGATCGGGACTCTATTGCTGGCTTCACTTCCCGCCTCGATGCTCGCAGTGACGGCCGTCAATTGGGGGATCACGTTTTTTCGCTCACCCTGCGTACTTCCAAAAATTGATTTTTCGGATGGAATCGATCCCGAATTCAAAACTGCCGTGGTCGTCCCGACACTGCTGGGAAGTGAAGACGAAATCGACCATGTGATCGATCAGATCGAGTGCCGGTTCCTGTGCAATTCGGATCCAAGCCTGCGCTTCGTACTGCTCAGCGATTATGTCGACGCTCCCGCCGAGATGATGCCCGATGACGCTGGGTTGGTGGTGCGCGCCATCGACGGGGTTCGGCGCCTGAATGCCAGCCACGGAGCGAATGAAGATGACGGACCGTTCTATCTATTCCACCGAAAACGGCGATACAACCCGAAAGAGCGCGTTTGGATGGGTTGGGAGCGAAAGCGCGGAAAGCTCGAGCAATTCAACCAATTCCTGACAGGAGAATCCGTACCGGATCTCGCCTTGTTCGAAGGTCGGACCGAGGGCCTTCAGGGTGTCCGTTTCGTGATCACGTTGGATGCCGACACCCAGCTCCCCCGTGATTCAGCGGCGCGTCTGGTGGGAACCCTGGCCCATCCCTTGAACCGCGCGCGGTTCAATGAGCAAAATGGTGTGCTCGAGCGGGGCTATTCGATCATTCAGCCGCGGGTCGCGATGGCGCCAAAAAGTGGGCGCCCTTCACTATTCAATCGCCTGTTTTGTGGTGACACCGCGATCGACATCTACAGTCGTGCGGTCTCGGATGCCTATCAAGATCTGCTTGGAATCGGAATCTATGTGGGCAAAGGGATCTACGACCTGGAAACATTTCGCCGCAGCCTGAGTGGGCGCGTTCCCGAAAATGCACTCCTGAGCCACGATCTCTTCGAGGGGTTGCACGCGCGTGTCGCGTTGGCGTCCGATATCGTGCTCTACGAGGACTATCCGCCTCACTATCTGGCATATGCGCTTCGCTTGCATCGCTGGATTCGCGGAGATTGGCAACTTCACCCCTGGCTTTCGAATCAGATCCCCAGCGAGAGCGGTGATTGGATCGCCAGTTCTCTCTCGCTTTTCGATCGTTGGATGATTGCCGACAACCTTCGTCGCAGCATGATTGCCCCCGCATTGCTCTTGCTCCTCATCGCTGGCTGGTTGTGGCTTCCCGGAAACGCAATCTTCTGGACGCTGCTCGCTCCTCTCGCTCCCGCGGGTCATCTCTTGACCGACTTTGCAAGCGGTCTGGTCCATGAGTGGCGGCGTGCTCGGATTTCCGATGCGATCGTGGGTGTCGCCGGAGGCCTTCAGGAGAGTGTTGGTCGCTGGTTGCTGATGCTGACGTTTCTTCCGTTCGAAGCTGCGCTCAGCCTGGATGCAACGCTGCGCACGTGGTTCAGAATGCACGTCACGGAGAGCGACCTGTTGCAATGGACCACGTCCGCACACGCTGCGAGTCAATTGACGACGGACGATTCAAGGCAGCAGTACTGGCGCCATATGGCGGTCGCGCCTGTGATGGCTTTGGTGTTGTGCGCAGCCGTCGCCTTCTGGCGGCCGACTTCCCTGCTAGCCGCCGCACCGCTTCTGCTGGCGTGGTTGCTCTCTCCAGAAATTGCCTATCGGATCGGCCAGCAGCCAAAACCCGACTCGGAGCCGCTCGGTCAGCGAGATATCGCATTCCTGCGTCGCCTGGCGCGGCGCACCTGGTTGTTCTTCGAAACCTTCGTCGGTCCAGATAATCACTGGTTACCACCCGATAACTATCAGGAAGAACCGCGTGTAGATGTCGCGCATCGAACTTCACCGACCAACATCGGCATGATGCTTCTCTCCAGTCTGGCAGCTTGGGATCTCGGTTACATCGGACTCAGGAGTTTCAGCGGCAGGCTTCGCAGCAGCTTTGCGACCATGGGAAAGCTCGAGCGTTATCGTGGACACCTGCTCAACTGGTATGAGACGCAGCGCCTGACGCCTCTACAGCCTCGCTATGTGTCGACAGTCGATAGCGGGAATCTCGCTGGCGCGCTGATCGTTTTTTTTCAAGGCTGTGCCGAAATGCGCACGGCGCCGATCATCGCGCCTGCGCGTTGGGACGGCCTGGTCGACATTCTCGGGCTTCTAGAAGAGACCGCTCGCTCGTTGCGTCGAGACGATGCTCACGCGATGGGAAGATTGCTCAGCGATTGGGTTGCCGAAATGACGGCGGACGCCGTGCAGGCTCGCAACCACCCGGAGCGATGGGATTCCATACTCGATCCAGGCCGGATCACTGGGCTTGGTGATTTATTGGGTGAATCGATCGATGCGAGCGACGCATCGATGGGTCGATCCATTTTGCATACGCTTCGAATCTGGATCGACCGGATTGCCGAGGATCTGGAACAAATTCGCCAGGACCTGGAACTGCTGTTGCCATGGCACAGCCTTCTATTCACCCGACTCCCAAAGCTGGAAGATGCTGGCGCTCGACGATACCTCACGGAAGCCATGCGAGAACTCAAGCGTCGACTTCCAGCGGATTCATCGCTCGCCGATATTCCACGATGCAGTGATCAAGCCAGAGACCTTCTCGATACCGTCAAGGAATCGATCGCCGAATTCGACGTCGCGGGAGACGATCGAAACATCATCGAAAGTTGGATCGAAAATTTTCAGCAGGCGATCAGAAATGCAGTTTCGAATGCCGCCAATCTGGATGCGGAATTGCGTGGCCTCATGCGCGCTTCAGAATCGATGGTGGAGTCGATGGACTTCAGGCTGCTTTACGATGAAGCGGAGCACCTCTTTTTCATAGGCTTCAACCTGACTTCGAACCGGTCGGATCCGCATCATTACGACCTGCTCGCGTCAGAGGCGCGGCTCGCGAGTTTCATTGCCATCGCAACCCACCAGGTTCCAGTCGAGCATTGGTTCGCGCTCGGGCGACCCTTGACGCGGCAGGCTGGCCGAGATGTCCTGCTCTCATGGGGCGGAACTCTCTTCGAGTACCTGATGCCGCCTCTGTTGATGGGGAGCCAGGAAGGGACGCTTCTATCGGGCAGTCAGAAGGCCGCCGTCGCTGCCCAGATCGCCTACGGCGAAAAGCGAGAGGTTCCGTGGGGAATCTCCGAATCGGGTTTTGCCGCAGTCAGCGCCGATCAGCACTATCAATATCGCGCGTTTGGAGTGCCCGGTCTCGGCCTTCGACGTGGGTTGGCAGAGGATCTGGTCGTGGCTCCCTACGCGACGGGTCTCGCGTTGCCCCTCGACCCGCACGCCGCGACGCGCAACTTCGAGCGATTGAGCGAACTCTCCATGATTGGAGACTTTGGATTTTATGAAGCGGTGGACTTCACGCCCGAGCGGTTGACCGGATCCGTGCGCCATTCGATCGTGCGTTCCTACATGGCCCACCACCAGGGGATGATTCTCGCAGCCCTGGATAATTTCCTGTGTGATGCACCACTGCCGAGGCGATTCCACGCCGATCGCCGCGTGGAGAGCGCCGACCTTCTGCTCCACGAGCGCGCGCCGAAGGGATTGCCCGTCGAGACACCACTCGACGCCAGAATCGACGTTGAAGCTCCGAAACAGCTACCCGAGGCTCCGCCGCTCCACGCCTGGCAACCGGTTCAAGCCGGAGCATCTCCCGAAGTGCAGGTTCTCGGAAATGGTCGCCTGAGCAGCCTGATCACCGATTCGGGAGCAGGTGGATTGTCGTGGCTGGGTTTCGCCCTGACTCGCTGGACTCCCGACTCCGTGCTCGATGCAAATGGGCTGTGGATCTATGTTCGCGATGAAGACGACGGGGCGGTCTGGTCGGTCGGACGCCAACCGATTGGCCACGGTGGAGAAAATTCCAACGTCATCTATCACTCCCACGCCGTCGAATTCCATCGACGCGACCACGGCATCACCCTGTCCACCGAAATCTCCGTGGCGTCCGCAGACGACGTCGAGATTCGCATGGTTACGATTCGCAACGATACGCCTAGAACACGCAGGTTGGTCTTTACCAGCTATGCGGAAGCTGTTCTGGCGCCGTCCATCGAAGATGAACAGCATCCCGCTTTCAGCAAACTCTTCGTGGAAAGCGATTTTCTTCCGGCATTTGAAGCGATCACCCTTCGCCGCCGATCGCGTACACCCGATCAACATTTTCCTCACCTGCTTCACCGCGTGGTGTCGGATTCGGGTGCCGCGACGTTCCTGGGAGTCGAGGGTGATCGATGTCGTTTCATCGGGCGTTCCGGAAGCGCTCGTCGTCCCGGACTGGCCGGTGGGCGCCTATCCGGAACCGTCGGTGTTGGCCTCGACCCCATCATGAGCCTGCGGGTGGGTGTGGAGATCGCGCCACACGCCACTGAGCGAATTGCATTTTTGACCCTCGTTTCAGGATCTCACGAATCGCTGCTGGAAAACGCCGAGCGCTTCGACAATATGGCAGCCCTGGATTGGGTGTGCGAAGAGGCGGCCAACGAGGCCCGGTGGCACGCACACCGACTCAAGATTTCCCCCGATCAAATACCCAGATTCCAGCAGCTTCTATCCCTCCTGATTCACCCGAATCAAACCCATCGCTGTGCACCCGCTCAAGTCGCCCACAACCGCCTGGGTCAATCGAGACTCTGGTCCTTTGGGATCTCGGGGGATCTTCCGATTCTCCTGCTGCATCTCTTCGCCGACCAGGGTTCGAGGCTCTTGCGAGAACTCGTGCGCGCAAATCAGTTCTGGCGATCACGTGGATTTACGTTTGATCTGGTCATCCTTTCGATCAGCGCTTCCAGTTATGCGGGTGATGATCTCGACGATCTACGCCGGGTCTTGCGTGATCTGGATGCGGAAGAGTGGTTGGGCAGAGATGGTGGCGTTCATCTGCTTCGCGCCGATCAAATCGCAGAAGAGGAACGAAGCCTGCTCGAGGCCTCCGCTCGGGTGATTCTCGATGAAAGCGGACACGATCTCGAATACGCATTGACCGGTCGTCACAACGTGCCATCGAATCCACCGGAATTCGTTCCCACCCACCCCGAGCGTGCGGGGGATCCGGTGTCGGTGATCGAGCGTCCGGGAGACCTTCTCTTCGACAACGCGTTTGGCGGCTTTACCGCGGACGGTCGCGAGTATCTGATTCATCTGGAAGCTGGAGAAACGACTCCTGCTCCCTGGTGCAATGTATTGGCCAACGCGGAATTCGGCTGTCTCGTCAGCGAAGCGGGCATGTCCTATAGCTGGGCTCTCAACAGCGCCGAAAATCGACTCACTCCCTGGAGCAATGATCCGGTGACGGATCGCCCCGGAGAGGCTCTCTACCTGCGCGACGAGGAAAATGCGCAGATCTGGACACCCACGCCGCAGCCTGCCGGGGACGGATTGCCCTATCAGGTGACTCATGGCGCTGGCTACAGCCATTGGCGGCATAACAGCAATGGATTCGAACAGGAACTCCGCGTATTCGTTCCCGTGGACTCTCCCGTAAAGATCGTGCGCTTGCGACTCCGCAATACGACTGATCGCATCCGACGCATCACGTCGACGTATTATGCCGAGTGGGTTCTCGGCAGAAGTCGCCGCACGACACAAGCCTTCATCGCCACAGAGTACAGCTCCACTCATCACGCTCTGCTGGCGCGCTGTAGTTGGAACGCCGACTTTGCCGAGCGCACGGCTTTTCTGGTTTCTGATCGGGCTCCACATGGAATCACCACCGATCGCTCCGAATTCATTGGTCGCGAAGGCGAGATGGAGCGCCCCGCTGGGCTGGGCCGTTTCGGCTTGAGTGATCGAGCGGTGACCAATAGCGATCCATGTGCGGCGCTCCAGATCCATCTCGATATCGCCCCCGATGAAGAAGTCGATGTCCTGTTTGCACTGGGTCAGGGGCGTGATCGGAACCAGGCCTGCGAACTCGCGAAACTCTGGAGCAACCCCGAGCGGGTAGATCGCGCCTGGATCGAATTGGGTGAACATTGGGATCGGTTGCTCGATGCGATTCGGGTGGAGACTCCAGATGCCGCCTTCGATCTCATGGTCAATCGTTGGCTGCTCTATCAGTCACTTTCATCGCGAATACTCGCCCGCTCCGGGTTCTATCAATCGAGTGGTGCCTTTGGATTCCGGGATCAGCTTCAAGATCGTCTCGCCTTCATCCACGTCGACCCCGGCGGGGTGCGGGAACACATCCTGGCTTGCGCAGAACGCCAGTTTCTCGAGGGTGATGTTCTTCACTGGTGGCATCCGCCCGGTAATCGAGGTGTGCGAACACGTTGCTCCGACGACCTTCTATGGCTGCCATTCGCAACCGCCGAGTACGTGCGAGCCACCGGCGATCGAGCGATCCTCGACGTCGAGGTTCCATTCCTGGAAGCACCACTACTCGGCGAGAAGGAGCACGACCGCTACGCGCTATTCGAAACGAGCCGAACCGGACGCTCGCTCTTCGAACACTGTGAGCGCGCGCTCGAACGGGGTATCACGAGGGGGCCGCACGGCCTTCCACTGATTGGGGATGGCGATTGGAACGACGGCATGGATCGCGTTGGCAATCGCGGAATCGGCGAAAGCATCTGGTTGGCTTGGTTCGCGACCAGCGCGATGAATGGTTTTGCCGAGATCTGCGAGGCGCGATCGGATCAGAGCCGGGCCACCAGCTGGCGCCGTCGCGCCCGTTCCCTGCAGCAGTCTGCTCAGCGCGAGGGATGGGACGGCGAGTGGTACTTGCGCGCGTTCGACGATGATGGACTGCCCTGGGGATCGAAGGATTCTGAAGAATGCCGCATCGATTCGATTTCGCAGTCGTGGGCGATTCTCTCTGGTTCAGCTCCGTCAGATCGCGCGGACCTGGCTCTATCCGCCGTGGATCGGGATCTCGTGTCCGATGAAGACAAGCTGGTTCGTCTACTCTGGCCTCCGTTCGACGCCACGCGACGCGATCCGGGTTACATCAAATCCTATCCGCCCGGGATTCGCGAAAATGGTGGTCAGTACACGCATGCTGCGACCTGGCTGGCTTGGGCCTTCACCAAGAGGGGGAATGGAGATCGAGCCGCTGAGATCTTCCGCTACATCAATCCCATCTCCCACGCTGCGACGCATGAAGATGCAGTTCGCTATGCGGTGGAGCCGTATGTGGTTGCGGCGGATATCTACAGTGTACCGCCCCACACGGGGCGCGGGGGTTGGACCTGGTATACGGGCGCCGCGGCCTGGGCGTGGCGTCTGGGTGTCGAAGCCATGCTTGGAATCAAGCGATCGGGGGATGCAATCGAGATCGATCCGTGCATTCCCGGCAATTGGGCAGCGTGTCGCACGGTGATGCGCTTCTCGGGTGGAACGCTCGAGATTCGGATCGAGAATCCCGACGGGTTCGGGAATGGAGTGCGAGAGATCTTCGTCGATGACCAGAGGCAGAGTGAGCCGTTGGTACCAATTCCCATCGACGGTCGGGAGCATGCCGTCGTCGTTCGATTGGGCCGGCCTGTCGAATCGGAAAGCTAGATCGCTGCGGATCGGGTCGAAGTGCGGCGGCGCCAACCCAGCCTCTTGACGGTTTCGCTTGCAACGAGAAGCGGAACCGCGACCGCCAGCATCACCATCCAGTCGAAAGCGCTGAGGGCAACCGTGTGCAGTGCGCGCTGCATGAAGGGTACGTAGACGGCGGCCAGTTGGAGGCCCAGCATGCTCACGACCGCCAGCGTCACCCAGCGATTCGACCACCAACCCACGGCGGATAGCGGAGCGCGGAGCGCACGAAAATTGAACACATTCACCTTCTCCATCACGATGATGCCCGTGAATGCGAGAGTCTGGGCGCGAGCGAGCGCGCTCGGATCGTCCGCTGCGAGGTAATACTGGAACAAGAGCAGGGTCGCGATCCCGATATAGCCCCCAAGGCCCAGAATCGTGAGAACGCTACGTCGGTCGAGCATGGGTTCCCGCTGGTTGATTGCTGCTCGTTCCATGACGCCGGGCTCGACGGGTTCGAGGCCGAGCGCAACCGAGGTGACGCCATCGGTGACGAGGTTCATCCATAGGATCTGGACCGGCAGCAGGATCAGTGGTCCTCCGAGCAGGATGTTGATGAGGATTGCCGTGACTTCGCCGGTGTTGGAGGACAGCAGGTAGCGGACGAATTTCTGGATGTTGTCGTACTGGCGCCGGCCTTCCTCGACCGCGCCCACGATCGAAGCGAAGTTGTCGTCGATCAACACCATGTCCGATGCGCCCTTGGCGACCTCGGTTCCGCGAATGCCCATCGCGATGCCGACATCGGCTTTTTTGAGAGCCGGTGCGTCGTTGACACCATCTCCTGTCATTGCGACGACGTGCCCCATATCCTGGAGCAGGCTTACGATGCGAAGTTTGTGCTCCGGCGTGACCCGAGAAACGACGACTTCTTCGTCGAGGACTGCGCGAAGCGCGGCGTCATCCAGGCTGTCGAGTTGTGGTCCCGACATGGCGGACTGGGCGCGCAGGCCGACCCTGCCGGCGATCGTGAGGGCCGTGGCAGCGGCGTCGCCGGTGATCATCAAGACGCGGATTCCCGCGTCCTGCGCGAGTGCGATGGCTCCGGCGACTTCTGGCCGGGGAGGATCGAGAATCCCCACGACACCGAGCAAGCTGAGTTCACTCTCGACGACATCGGGGTCCTCTGCCAGGTCCGGTGAGAGTGAGCGGCGCGCGAGTGCGAGGGTGCGGAGCCCCTGCCTGGCAAAGCGCTGATAGGCTTCGCTGACGAGGGATCGATCTTCGGCGGTGAGCTCGCGCTGGACTCCCGCATCGAAGATGCGCGTGCAGCGTTCGAGGATGATTTCGGGGGCTCCCTTGACGTGGGCGATCGTTCCATCGGCGCCCTGCACGAGAACCGTCATGCGTTTGCGAGCCGAGCTGAATGGAAATTCCCGTACGAGTTTGCAATCTGCTGGCCTGGTGGCCAGCGCTTTTTCGGCCGCAGTCAGCAGAGCCGCTTCAGTGGGTTCTCCAATGGCGATCCAACGATCGCCTTCGCGGGCGAGTTCGGCGTGGTTGCAGAGCAGGCCGGTGGTCAAGAGCGCGTCGAGGTCGGCGCTTTGCTGATCGCCCGCCTCGGGTGAATTGATTTCGAATGCGCCTTCCGGATCGTACCCCGTCCCAGTCGCCGACCAGGTCCCCGATCGGAGCCAGACTTCGCGGAGCGTCATTTCGTTCTGGGTGAGCGTTCCCGTCTTGTCGGTGCAGATCACGGTCGCCGATCCAAGTGTTTCCGCGGCCGAAAGCGTCCTCAACAACGCACGCCGGCGAATCATCGCCCGGATACCCAGCGCGAGGGTGATGGTGACGACCGCGGGAAGGCCTTCCGGAACGACCGCTACCGCCAGCGAAACACCCGTCATGAACATCTCGAGGGCGGGTCTTCCCAGCCACCAGCCTGCGGCCGCGACGAGCGTCGAAACTGCTACCGCGATGACGCCCAGCTGTCTTCCGAGCCGGTTGAGTTTCTTCTGAAGCGGGGTGCGCTCGTCTGTAACCGCTTTGGTGATCTGCGCGATCCGGCCGATTTCTGTCTGCATCCCGGTCGCGACGACGACGCCGGTTCCGGATCCGTGGCAGATTGCCGTGCTCATCCACGCCGCGGAGCGCCGCTCCGCAAGCGGTGTATTTTCGGGCACGGGCGGCGTTTGTTTCGCGACCGGACTCGATTCGCCCGTCAGAGACGATTCGTCGATCCGCAATTCGCGGGACTCCAACAGCCTCAGGTCCGCCGGAACCCGATCACCCGTTCGCAGCAAAACGATGTCGCCTGGCACGAGGGAGGCTGCAGCGACCGCCTGTGCGACCCCATCTCGAAGCGCGTTGCAGCCGGGCGAGACCATCTGCTTGAGTGCTGCGATCGCATGTGCGGCTCTCCAC